>JAYVYA010000316.1:0-8352 GCA_043784745.1 Hyphomicrobiales bacterium | reverse complement strand
CGCCGGATTTTCCGGCAGAAATCGTGCTGGTCCTGTCCAGCCGGCCCGAGGCCAAGGGGCTGGAGCGGGCGCGCGAAATGGGCCTCGCCATTGCCGCTGTCGATCACAAAATCCATGCCGGACGGGCGGATTTTGAGGGCGTGGTGCAGCGCCTGCTGGAATTGCACCGGGTGGAACTGGTCTGCCTTGCCGGTTTCATGCGCCTGCTGACGCCGGGCTTTGTCCATTTCTGGCGCGGGCGGATGATCAACATCCACCCCGCCCTGCTGCCCGCCTATAAGGGTTTGCACACCCATGCGCGGGCGCTGGCCGATGGCGCGCTGGAGCACGGTTGCACAGTGCATTACGTCACGCCCGGCATGGATGAAGGGCCGGTGATTGTTCAGGCCAGTGTGCCGGTGCTGGCGGGCGACACGGAGGCCATGCTGGCCGCCCGCGTGCTGGCGCAAGAGCACCGGATTTACCCGGAGGCTTTGGCGCTGGTGGCATCCGGGCGCAGCCACACCCTGTTGTCGTGAAATGCCGCGCCCCCAAACGGCGCGACACTGTCGGCACCCGTCAGCATGTTGATACCCTGCCCGTCCAAAAACGCCGCATTGGGCCACAGGCCCTCGGAAATCAGCACATCCTTCTGCACCCCGTCGAACAACCTTGCATGCAGGCGCACCTGCCCGCGCTGGTTGCCGGCAACAACCACATCGCCATCCGCAATGCCCAGCGCCGCCGCAGTTTCTGGATGAATCATCACTTCGGGACGCTTTTCCCGCGCTACGCCAGTCGCTGACTGGTTAAACGTCGAATTCAAGAACGAATGGGCCGGGCTGGTGGCGAGCCGGAACGGATGAGCCGCGTCCACCGCCTCAATCACCGCCCAATGGTCCGGCAATTGCGGCATGCCGGGCCATGGGCTGACCGCCATCCCGCCACCAAACGGCACGTTGCGCCAGTCGGGGCGAAAGCGGAATTTCTTGTCCGGCCAGGCAAAGCCGTCGAGGTAATGCGCGGCGGCAAAATCCTCCTGCACATCGCGGAAATTTGCGCCTTTCATTCCGGCAAGGCCGCCCCAGCCGGATTCTTCCAGCGTGGCGTCAATCAGTTCCAGCGGCGTCATGTTGAAGCCCGGGTGTTCCGCGCCCAGCCGTTCGGCCAAAGCGCAGATCACCTGATGGTTGGTGCGGCATTCGCCCGGCGGCTCCACCAGCTTTGGCCCCAGATTGATATATTGGTGGCCACCGCCGGAATAGAGATCGTCATGCTCGACAAACATGGTGGCCGGCAGCACGATATCGGCCATCAGCGCCGTCTCGGTCAGAAAATGCTCGTGCACGGCCAAAAACAGGTCTTCACGGGCAAAACCCTGCATCACGCGGGTCTGGTCCGGGGCCACCGAGGCCGGATTGGTGCTTTGCACCAGCATGGCTTTCACCGGCCCGCCGCCCTGCAGCGCATCCGCGTCGCCGCACAGGATGTCGCCGATGCGGGACTGATCGAGCTGGCGGGTGGCGGGGTCAATCGCGCCGGTGCCATTCACCAGCGTCTGTTTCCAGTTGTAGATCGCGCCGTTGTTGTGGAAGGCACCGCCGCCCTCCTGCGCCCAGGCCCCGGTGACAGCGGCAATGCAGGAAGCCGCGTGCATGTTGACCGCGCCGTTGCGCTGGCGGGAAAAACCATAGCCGAGGCGGAAATAGGTTTTCTTGTGCTGGCCAACGAGATGGGCAAAAGCCTCAATCTGCGCCGGTTCCAGCCCGGTAATTTTTGCCGCCCATTGCGGATTGCGGGTCTGCAAATGCGCTTCCAGCGCCGCCGGGCAATCGGTATACCTTTCCAGATAGTCCCGGTCCGCTAGGCCATCGCGAAACAGCACATGCATGACGGCGCAAGCCAGCGCTCCATCGGTGCCGGGCTTGAGGCACAGGGCCATCTCGGCCTGTTTCATCGTCGCATTATTGTAGATGTCGATGACGACAATTGTGGCCCCGCGCTCTTTTCGCGCCCGCATGGCATGGGTCATCACATTCACCTGCGTCGCCACCGCATTGGTGCCCCAGATGACGACACAATCGGCCAGGGCCATCTCGCGCGGATCGGGGCCGGAGAGGCGGCCGGTGCCCGCGATAAAACCGGGCCAGGCCATGTTGATGCAGATGGAGGAATAGAACCGCGAATATTTCATCACATGCGCCAGACGGTTGATGCCGTCGCGCATCACCCGGCCCATCGTGCCTGCATAATAATATGGCCAGACGCTTTGCGCGCCGTGGTCGCGCGCCGCCTCGCGGAATTTTGTCGCGATCATGTCGAGCGCTTCGTCCCACGATACGCGGATAAACTGGCCGGAACCCTTGGGTCCGCTGCGCTTGAGCGGATGCAGCAGCCGGTCCTTGTGGTTCAGCCGTTCGGCGTAGCGGGCGACCTTGGCGCAGATGATTCCCGCCGTGTAAGTCTGGCCCCTGGAGCCGTGTATCCGCCCAATGGTGTGCCCGTCCAGCACCTCCACTTCCAGCGCGCAGGCGCTGGGACAATCATGCGGGCAAACTGAGGGTTTAATCTCAACGGAGGTGCGGATGTTCATGCGGCGTCTTGCCTGAAAAAAAGGAACGTCCCGCAACCTCCTGGGCGCGCGGAGCGTTCCATATTACCCTAATACAGGCCGGTGCCAACCTGCTGTTCCACCGTCCCGGAGGCAGGCCTTGGCTTGCCGCTGCCATCACCGCCACCCCCGGCAAAGGAATCGGGCGGAGCCGTGCCAGGCTTGAAAGCCTCGCGGATCGAATCTGCCCCATTGGAGCGCAGCCCGGTGCGCGGATCGACATTGATCAGCTTGATCCCCGGCGGCGGACGGAAGGGGATGTCCGGCTTGTCCTTCAGCGCCACGGTCATAAAATCGCGGAAAATCGGCGCGGTGTACTGGGCCGCCTGGGCGCTGTCCCCGAGCGAACGCGGGCGGTCATAGCCCATGAACACGCCAACCGCGAGATCGGGAGCAAAGCCGATAAACCACAAGTCTTTCGCTTCATTGGTCGTGCCGGTCTTGCCGGCCAGATGCTTGCCGACTGATTTGATGGACTGGCCGGTGCCGCGCTGGATCACACCTTCCATGATCGAGGTGATCTGGAACGCCGTCAGCGGGTCGAGCACCTGCTCGCGCTTGTCGATCAGCTTGGGTTCGTTCTGGTTGGTCCACTTTTCGGAATTGCAGGTGGCGCAGGCGCGCTCGTCATGGCGATAGATGGTTTTGCCCCAGCGGTCCTGCACCCGGTCCACCAGCGTCGGCTTGATGCGCCGCCCGCCATTGGCCAGCATGGAATAGGCAGAGGTCATTTTCAGCAGAGTGGTTTCGCCCGCCCCCAGCGACATCGACAAAACCGGTTGCATGTCCTCGTAAATGCCAAAGCGCTTGGCATATTCGGCAATCAGCGGCATGCCAACATCCTTGGCGAGGCGTACGGTCATCATGTTGTGGGAATGCTCCACACCATAGCGGAGGGTGTGCGGGCCTGAACCCCTGTCCCCTTCGAAATTGGACGGGCTCCACATGGTGCCGTCCGCCTGCGGGACTTCGATCGGCTCGTCCAGCACCACCGAACTTGGCGTATAGCCATTGTCGAGCGCGGTGGCATAGACAATCGGCTTGAAGGCGGAGCCGGGCTGGCGCGAGGCCTGCGTCACCCGGTTGAACTCCGACTGGTCATAGGAGAAGCCACCAACCATGGCCAGCACGCGCCCGGTATAGGGGTCCATGGCGACAATGCCGCCGGAAATTTCGGGGATCTGGCGCAGACGGTAACTGCCGGTGCGGATATCCAGCGGTTCGACATAGACGACATCGCCCGGTGCCACGGTGGCGCGCACCTTGCCGCGACCGGTCCACTTGATGCCGTCCAGCCCCAGGGTGCCGGTGTCGCGGTCGCGCGCCACCTCGTGCGATTTCTCGCGGCGCGGCTGCAGGCCGATGCGGGCAAAAGTGTCATTGGCTTCCAGCACCACGGCCAGACGCCAAGGCTGCACATCGCTGAGGACGGGCACATCGGCCAGGACCAGACCCCAGTCCTGGCTGATGTCGATGACGCGCATCGCACCGCGATAGCCATGGGCTTCGTCATAGCGCACCAGACCATCGACCAGCGCCTTGCGGGCCCATACCTGCATTTTCGGGTCCAGCGTGGTGCGCACGGACAGGCCGCCCTCTTTCAGCTTGGTTTCGCCATAGCGGTCCAGCAGGGTGCGGCGCACTTCTTCGGTGAAATAGCCGGAAACGAAGCTGGACGTGTCGAGAACACGCGGGTCAACGCCGAGCGGCTCCAGCTTGGCCTTGTCACCTTCGGCCTTTTTGACATAGCCGTTCTCGACCATTTGATCGATGACGTAATTGCGCCGGTCCAGGGCGGCTTGGCGCTTGGTGAAAGGCTGGTAATTATTGGGGCCCTTCGGCAGGCCGGCCAGATAGGCCACTTCCGACAGGGTCAGTTCGTTGACCGACTTGCCGTAATAATCCAGCGCGGCGGCGGCAATGCCGTAGCTTTTCAGCCCAAAGAAGATTTCGTTGAGATAAAGCTCAAGGATTTTCTCCTTCGAATAGGCCGCTTCAATCCGGAACGACAAAAGCGCCTCGCGTATCTTGCGCTCATAGCTCTGCTCGTTGGTCAGCAGGAAGTTTTTGGCGACCTGCTGGGTGATGGTCGATGCGCCCTGGCGCTTGCCGCCCTGCAATTGCAGCAGCAGCGCACGGACGATGCCGCGCGGATCAATGCCATTGTGGGTGTAAAACGTCTTGTCTTCTGCCGAGATGAAGGCCTGCTTCACCAAAGGCGGGATCGCGCTGGCGGGCAGGAACAGGCGGCGCTGGTTGGAGATTTCGGCCAGCAGCGTGCCATCCCCGGCATGGATGCGGGACATCACCGGCGGTTCATAATTCTTCAGCTGGGAATAGTCTGGCAGGTCCTGCTCAAACTTCCAGATCACCAGCGCAACAGCCGCAGCACCGAGCACGAACAGGATCGCACCGGTGGCAAACAGAAAACCAAGAAATTTTGCGATCATCCGCATGAAGTCGAGCCTTGTTGAAAAAACTGCCAAATGCCCGCGATTTCCATCGCGGGGACGCCGGGATCAAAGCGGAGACGCACCACCAGCCAGCCGGGCACTGCACACCCGGCTGCCATATCACAGCCACTCCTGAATCGAACTTTTTTGTGGTGTTTCCAAGGCACGGCCCGCCCGTGCGCCGATCTGGCAGCTGTTTGCCTGCTTTGCCGCCCAAGTGTCACTTTCCCGCCACAGCGGGGACAGGTGGCGCCATCCCGGCCAGGGGATTGGCGGAAGCCGGCACGATTGGGCCCGGCAGGGCCCCCGTTTCAACCGGCGCATCATTGCTGCGGACGGCAAAAAAACCGTTGATTGAACGGGTCAGCGTTTCCGCCGTTTTTTCCCGCCAGGTGACAGAACCCAGGTCTGCCGCATCGCGCTGGCTCGAAAGATAGCCCAGTTCCACCAGAACCGAGGGCACGTCGGGTGCCCGCAATACCTTGAACCCGGCAGCGCGCTGCGGGTTTTTGTTGAGCCGCCCGCCACCCTGCCACACGCCCACAAGCGTGCGGGCAAACAGGTGCGAATAGGCGCGGGTCTCGCGGCGCGTCAGCTCAAACAGGATATCGTTGATGCCGCCGCTTTCGTCCCGGCTGATGACACCGGCAGCGGAATCGGACTGGTTCTCCTTGTCAGCAATGCGCCCGGCCTCCGCGTCGGAGGCTTTTTCGGCCAGGGTATAGACGGTTGCGCCCTGCACTTCCGCCGCGCCTGCCAATGTATCGGCGTGCAGGGAGACAAACAGGGCGGCCTGGGCATCGCGGGCAATCTGAACCCGTTCTCCCAGCGAGACGAACACATCGGAATGGCGCGTCAGCAACACGCGGTAATGACCGTCGGCTTCGAGTTTTTGCGCCAGGCTGCGGGCAAATTCCAATACGAGCAACTTTTCGATGGCACCGCCCGCGCCGGACGCGCCCGCATCAATGCCGCCATGGCCGGGATCAAGCACGATCAGCGGCTTGGCATCCCGCACAATGGCTGCGGCTGGCACCAGAGGGGCCCGCTGCGGGGCCTGCGCCCGCGCGCCGGTTTCCGCCAGTGCCAGAAATTCGGCTCGGTTCACCGGCTTGAGTTCGATGACAAGGCGCGAGGGATCGCCCAGTCCAATTTTCTGGCTGTCGGCCCGGGTGATTCGGGCCGGTGCTGCCAGATCAATAACAATGCGCGAGCGTCCGGCCCCCAGCGCGCCGAAGCGGTAAGCCTGGACCAGCGCGGGTTTTACCGAGCGCCCGGTGCTGTGCTTTAGGGCTGGAGAATTGATCTGGAAATTCACTTCCGGCAAATCAATCACCACCCTATCCGGGTCAGCCAGCACAAAGGCGCTGGCCTCCACTGTGCCGGAAAGATCGAAAACCAGCCGCGCCCCACCGGAAAACTCCTCAACCCGGGCGTCCACAGCGATTACCGCCCCGGTGGCACTGGCGGCGCTGCAAGGGCCGGCAACAAAATCCGACAGGGCAAGGGCTGCCCCGACGGCGCAAATTTGCATCAAATCCCAAATATTGGCTGGCATTGTGCCAAAATCCCCACATTGCCTGCGCCGCCTGCCGCACCTGCAATACTGAACCCCAACATAGTTGGTAACGCGACATTGGTTAATGCTTCCTTGCCGCCTGCAGCCGAACATTGTCCCGGTGTGGCGGCAAAAGCACAGGCGCAATCAAACTTGCCAAAGACACGGGAAACCCGTTATGAAGAAAACATTCCGGTTCAGGCGTGCTGGCTGCCAGTCGCAGTCGCCGCCGGAACGGGCGGGCCTGGCAAGCCTGCGGATGCTGCGCCTCCTGGAAACGGGTTTTGCGCCACATCCTGTGGAATGTTCGGGCGCTGTGCTGCGATGTGCAAACATGGCCCGATTCGGAATGGCACCCATCCGTCTGGCGGATGAACGACAGGAATTTGACACATGACCTCCCCGCAACCCGTCCAGATGGAGCCCGCGCACCAGCGCAGGGTTCCGGTTTGGTCCGGATCGGAGTTGAACAAGGCCGCGCGCTGTGCGCGGGATTTTACCCTTCTGCCGTTTGGACCACAAATGGTCCATCCGGCGAATCGTCTCCGCCCTTCACTTCCCTTCGGGTCCCGCAGGCAAAGTCCACGGTCCAATGGCAGGCAGGCATTTTTGCCGCACCCCGCCCTCATAACCTCACGACGCTCCGCGCTGGTTCCGGCAAAAACAAGACTGAACGAACATGGCCAACAAAATGCTGATCGATGCGTCGCATCCGGAAGAAACCCGGGTCGTCGTTCTCCGGGGTAACCGGGTCGAGGAATTCGACTTTGAAGCCGCTTCCAGAAAACAGCTGCGCGGCAATATTTATCTGGCCAAAGTGACAAGGGTGGAACCTTCGCTCCAGGCCGCCTTTGTCGAATATGGCGGCAACCGGCACGGTTTTCTGGCTTTCGCCGAAATCCATCCCGATTATTACCAGATTCCCGTCGCCGACCGCCAGGCGCTGCTGGAAGAGGAAGCCCGCGCCCATTCCGATGAAAGCGAGGATGAGGGCCGCAACCAGCGCCATTCGCGCCGCAACCGTTCCAATGGCGGCGACCGGGCGGAAAAGCGCCGCACGTCGGGGGACGCCATCGTGTCCGAGGCGCTGGCGGACGACGGCCAGACAGCTGAACATTCTGAAACCGGCCATGCTGAAAATCGTGACGAGACTGCGGCCGAGCATGGCGCTGACGATGCCAACGAGGGCGACCGTGCCCGCACCGGCCATTTGCACGAGGCTGGCGAGCAGGCACCTGCCAGCAGCGAGCCGGATGTGGACGAAAATGGTCAGGATGAACCAGCCATCACCACCCTGGGCGGCAGTGGCGGGGATAGTGACGCAGCGCCCGGTTCCGCTGAAAGCGAGGGCGGCAGCCGCGACGAGGGTGGACGCGGGCGCAACCGGCGCGACCGCAACCGCCGCGGTGGCCGTGGCCGCGACGAAGCCCGCAGCGACAAGGGCGGCGGCGACAATGGCGAGGAAGGCGAAGCTGAAGCCATCGAGCACATGGGCGGCGACGCGATGGAGGAATTGCCCTATCGCGCCCCGCGCCTGCGCCGCCAGTACAAGATTCAGGAAGTGATCAAGCGCCGCCAGGTGCTGCTGATCCAGGTGGTGAAGGAAGAGCGCGGCAACAAGGGCGCAGCGCTGACCACCTATCTGTCGCTGGCAGGCCGCTATTCGGTGTTGATGCCCAACACCGCCCGTGGCGGCGGCATTTCGCGGAAAATCACCGACACCACCGACCGCAAGCGCCTGAAGGAAATTG
>JAYVYA010000315.1:0-7949 GCA_043784745.1 Hyphomicrobiales bacterium | reverse complement strand
GGCGGCTATCCAAGCGATTTGACCGACGTGGAGTGGGCCTTGATCGCGCCCGTCATTCCGCCGGCCAGGCACGGCGGCGCCAAGCGGACGGTCGATGTGCGCCAAATCGTCAACGCGATCATGTATGTGCTCGGCACCGGCTGCCAGTGGCGCGCCATCCCGAAAGACCTGCCGCCACGCTCAACGGTCTACGATTACTTCGACCTTTGGGGGTGGGATGGCACGCTGGACCGCATTCACGAGAAGCTCTATCTCGCCTGCCGCGAGAAGCTTGGCAAGGAAGCCAGCCCGACAGTTGCGATCATCGACAGTCCGGCGGGAAGCAGCCCTTGCGCCCGCCAAAGCGTCAAGAGCGCGGAAAAAGGGGGGTCTGCATCGACCCGGGCGGCTATGATGCGGGCAAGCCGCGATAACCAAGTGGTTACGCTGAGATCAAGGGCAGGAAGCGGCATGTCCTTGTCGATACTCAAGGATTACTGCTCAGCGCGCTGGTCCACTCGGCTGGAATCCAGGATCGGGACGGCGGCATCTTGCTGATGCAGCATTTGCACGGTCGCTGGCCGTTCCTGAGAAAACTGTTCGCGGACGGCGGCTACCAGGGACCGGTCTTCGCCGGAGGGGTGAAAAAGGCGATGAAAAGCCTCAAAGTCGCGATCGTCAAGCGCTCCGACGCGGCGGTCGGCTTCGAGGTCCTGCCGCTGCGCTGGATCGTCGAGCGCTCCATCGGCTGGTACGGTCGTTGCCGGAGACTTGCGAAGGACTACGAGTGCCCGACCAAGAACGCCCTAGCCTTCCTCAAACTAGCCTCCATCGGTGTCATGCTGCGAAGGCTATGCATGAATTGAGGAACTTGCCGGACAGACTCTCAGATACTTGTTTTTTGGTCTGTTAGCCATTTCTGCGCTCGCAGCAAGCACGCTCCCGTCTTTTGCGGTCGCGCCCGGTGGAGGCAGTGGTGGCGGGTCAAAAGACCCAGGGCTGGGAGCGTGCTATAGTTGGTGCCTTGATCACAACAAGACAGGCAACAGCCAGAAAAGATGCATCACCCAATGCCAAACCTATTATTGCGGCCGTGCACCTGCGTCGTGCAAGGGCAAATAGCGCGGGTTGGTGATTTCCCTACACTCGCCCCATCAGCATGAACCGCGTATAGTTCTTGGTCTCCCGCTCCCCGGCAAAATCCACGGTGCCCAGACCCGCCTGCGCCCGGAACGCTGCCAGATCTTTCACGCAGGACACATGGTCCGGCTCGCGGAAATAATTGTTGGATTGCAGCAGCACGCTTTGGCCCCGGGGCAGGCGTGCCAGCCAGCCCGGCACATCGGGCAGATGCTCGCAGGAGGTGTTGATGATGAGGTCCGGGCACGCCGAATAGTCCAGCGTGTTCATGTCCACCGTCAATGCGGCAAACCGGCCCGCCTCAAGCGCGTCGCGGTTGAGGCATTCGGCGACGGCGGCGCAGCCGGGATCGAGGTCAAAACTAATGATTTTGGCGATATCAAAGCGCGGATCGTCCAGCAAAATCGCTGACAGCACGCCATACCAGCCGCCCAAAATCCAAACCTGCCCCAGCTTGCCGCCGCTGGCTTTAAACAGGCAATCTCGCAGCCACAGTTTGGAGCCGGTCTGCTTGTGGTTGAAGGCAATGGCGAGATCGGCACGGGGGTGCCCGGCGACCGCCGCCGCCATGCGCGCCACCATCGCGCTGCCGGTGAGCGCTGCCGTGCCACGCAGGATATCGTAGAGATCATCAAGGCCGGGATGCCAGTCACTCATCGGGAGGACCCTCCAGGCACATCAGGTCATCCACCGAAATCCAGCGCGCCGCCGGGTGGGTGGCAATGACTTGCCCCAGCGATTCCAGAAAAGCCCAGGCCCGCTCGCCATGGACCAGATGGTGGGCGAGGATGCCGGCGGGCGCATGATTGCGCCCCCGCGCCAGCGCCAGCGCCGCCACCAGTTTGTCCATCGCCTTTTCCGGCTCATGGCCGATGCGGGTGGCTTTCCAGTCGATCAAATCGACATGGCTGTCAAACCGCTTTGGCTTTTTCGCGCCATTCCAACCCGGCTCGGCAAAGGTCGAGAGAGCTTCAAAGCCAATTCCGGGCAGGTGGGGCACCAGCGCGGGGTCGATCCGGTTCCACGGCGGCACCAGCACCGGGCGCAGGTTTTGGCCAAACAGCCGCATCATTTTATCGCGCCCGCGCACCAAATCATCCAGCACCGCCTCAAGGCCGCGATGCAGGCCCAGTTCCTGCGGTTTGCTGCCTGCCGGGGCGTGGTTGCGGTGGGCATAGCCGTGCTGGGCGGGCAGCAGCAGTGGCGCGCCCGCCAGCCAGTGCGCCAAAGCCTCGCGCGCGCCTTTGGGGATAATGGCCAGCAGCACCGGCGCGCCGAAACGGGCGGAAAAATCCGCCAGCCGGTCCAGTGCCGGGGTCGGCTCCACCGCATCATCATCGCGCAGCCACAGGCGGGCTTTATTCCCGCCGGCCTGCCATTGGTCCAGTTCGTCCGTCAGTCTATGCCAGAAGGCGGGGATCATTTCGGATAGTCCAGCAGGGCCTGTTGCAGCGCGGTGTCGAGAATTTTGGCCGCGCGGGGCAAGGAGCGCTCTTTCAGGATAAAGCTTCGTGCGGCGGCCCCCATTTCGCGGCAATGCGCGCGATTGTCCAGCAGCGCGGTGAGGGCGGCGGCATAATCTGCCGGATCGCTGCCCGGCACCAGCACACCGGTCACGCCCGCCTGCATCGTGCTGGCCACGCCGCCCTGGTCGAGCGCCAGTACCGGCACGCCTGCCGCCTGCGCTTCCAGATAGACCATGCCATAGGCCTCGCCAAAGCCTGGCCAGACCAGCAGGCTGGCCGTGGCCAGATGCGCCGGAATTTCAGCGCTGGGCACTGCGCCGTTGAAAGTGATGTTTTGCGGCGGGAAACCGGCAAATGCGGCTTCGACCTCCGGGCGGGCAGGGCCATCGCCGAGAATACCCAGGTGCCAGTTCAAGCCGGGAAGCAGGGCCAGCGCTTGCGCGAGGAAAAGGTAGGAGCGCAGCTTGTCGCCCGCGCGCATCATGGCGATGGCGAGGAGCCGGGACCGCGAACCTTCGGGTTCGCCAGTGCCACTGGCGAACCTGCAGGTTCGCGGTCCGGCGGCGGCACGCGTTGCCGCATCGGTAAACGGCGGCAGGTCCACCAGCCGCGCCGTCACATACGGCAGGCGCTCCAGCCCTTCCCGGTCCCGCGCCGTAAAGTTGAACACCGCATCCGCCGCAGCCAGCGCCGCTTCCACATGCGCCTGCCACGGCTGCCAGCCGTCGAAATTGCGCTTGGGCGCATGTGAGGCTTCGGCCAACACATAGGGAATGTGCAGGGCGCGGGCGATGGCGGGGCCAATCAGGTCGGTGGCCTTGTAATAGAGGTGATAGGTCAACCACAGCTCGGGCTTTTCCGCCGCCCCCCGTCCCTGCCAATAGGCCTGCAGGCGCTGCACTTCGCCAGCCGAAGCGGCTTCAAGCGCCGCCAGTGCCGCTGCGTCCGGTGATCTGGAAAAGCTGCGCAGGGGCGAAGCCAGGCTGATTTCATGCCCGCCATGGCGCAGTGCCGCCACCAGCAGGCGCGCCATCTCCCGGTCGCCCGAGGGCACGGGATGGTCAGGGGCTTTCAGCGGGGCGTGGAAGGCAATGCGCATGGCGTTTCATAGGGCGGTTTGGCTGGTTTGTCGCCCCGGCGGCGGCGCGTCCGGAATGAGGCCGGCGAGCGGGCTGTTCAGGCAGTCTGCCAGCCGGTCCCAATCGCCCGCACCCGGCAGGCCAAAGCGCAGCCGGTCCGGATGCCCGGCAAACGGGCGCACCAGAATGCCCGCTTGCCCCAGCTGCCGGAACCAGCGGGCGGCATTGCGATGAAACCCCAGCCGGAACAGCGGCGTGCCGCAAAGGCCGGTGAAACCGGCACCGGCCAGCAAAGCATCGAGCCGGGCGGCATCGCGCGTCAGGCGGGCGGTGGATTGCGCCAGCCATGCATTGTCCGCCAGCGCGGCTGCGCCAATGGCCAAAGCCGGGCCGCTGACGGCCCAGGGGCCGAGGGCGATGCGGATTTTTGTGGCCAGTTCCGGTGCCGCCACGGCAAAACCCAGCCGCAACCCCGCCAGCCCCCAGGTTTTGCCAAAGGAGCGAAGAATGAGTGCTGCACACGAGGCTGTCAGGCGAGGAACAAGGCTGGCCTCCCGCGCCAGCACATCGGCAAAGGCTTCATCCACCACCAGCAGGCCACCGTGCTGCGCCATCTGTGCGGCCAGCGCTGCCAGGCCGGCGGCTGGCACCAGCCGCCCGTCGGGATTGTTGGGGTTGACGATGACCGCCACATCAAAGCCCGCCAGTTCCGCCAGGCTCGCCACACTCTCAACTTGCGCGCCCGCCGCACGCCAGACCTGCGCATGCTCGGCATAGGTAAAGTCCAGAATGCCCACGCGGCGGGCGGGGAACAGGCGCGGCAACCATTGGATCAGCGCCTGTGTGCCGGGGGCGGCGACAATGCGGGCGGCAGGGGCCGCGCCCCATGCAAGCGCCGCCAAAGCTTCCAGCCCGGCAATGTCGGCGGCCTCCGGCAGGCGGGTCCAGACGGCGGCGGGGAGGTGACCCAATGGGTAAGGCACGGGGTTGATGCCGGTCGACAGGTCGATCCACGGCTGCGGCGCACCGGCAAAAGCCAGCATCGCGCTCTTGAGATTGCCGCCATGATGAAACATAGAGTTTACCGGCGGATGTTCCGCGCCAAAATCTCCCAAAGCCGGGTCTGCCTGTTGCATCTGTCCATAGCCCTCGCCCTGGCCGCCCTGCTGATTGAGGCTGCGGCGGGTTATCCCGCCCCACTCTATCGCCTGATCGGCCATCCCGTCACCTGGATTGGCGGAGGGATTGCGTGGCTGGACCGGGTGCTGAACAAGGAGCGCGATGGCTTTGCCGTCCGGCGCGTTGCGGGCGTGCTGGCCGTGCTGGTGTTGCTGGGCGTCGCCGGGGGGGCAGGGTGGGGGTTGTCGGCCCTGTTTTCGGGCAAACTTTGGGGCTTTGCGGGGCTGGCGCTGCTGGCCTCCTGCCTGCTGGCCCAGCGCAGCCTTGACGAGCATGTGCGGGCGGTGGCTCTGGCGCTGGAGAGCGACGGGCTGGAGGCCGGGCAGCGGGCGGTGGCCAGGATTGTGGGGCGCAACACGGCAGTGCTCGACGAGGCCGGGGTGGCGCGCGCCGCCATCGAAAGTCTGGCCGAAAACTTTTCCGACGGCATTGTTGCGCCGGTTTTCTGGACGGCTTTGGGCGGGTTGACCGGCGGCTTGCTCTACAAGGCTGTGAACACGGCCGACAGCATGATCGGCCACCGCACCCCCCGCCATGCCGCCTTTGGCTGGGCGGGGGCGCGGCTGGATGATCTGGTCAACCTGCCGGCCTCGCGCCTCGCCGCCCTGTGGCTCGTGCTGGCTTGTGTGCCCGAGGGGGGAGCCGCAGCGGCAGCGCGGGCAGTTTGGCGCGATGCAGCCCGGCACCGCTCGCCCAATGCTGGCTGGCCGGAGGCGGCAATGGCGGGGGCTTTGGGGCTGAAACTGGCCGGACCACGGCTCTATGGCGCAACGCTGGTGGACGATGTGTTCATGGGCGCGGGGCGGCGCGAGGCGAATGCGGCGGACATTCTTGCGGCGCTGAAACTGTATCGCCGGGCCTGTGCCGTGCAGGCGCTGGTGCTGGCGGGCCTCGTCCTCCTGTAGCGGCGGGCATTGGCTGCCGGGGGCTTGCTACCGCCAATTTGCGTCCCGCCCGCCTAAATCATTGCCGCCCCGGCGCAAAGCGCCTAAGGCTCTGGTTTGATCCCTCCAAAATCATGGCCCCATGCCCTTTCCGCCCCTCCATCCTGCCCTTGCTCGCGCCCTGACCGGGCGTGATTATGCCGAGCCAACCCCAGTGCAGGCCGCCGTGCTGGCGGCGGACCCGCTGCGTGACCTGCTGGTCTCGGCCCAGACCGGCTCGGGCAAGACGGTGGCCTATGGTCTGGCGATTGCCCCCTCCCTGCTGGGCGACAACCCGCGGTTTGACCGGCCCGGCCCGCCGATGGCGCTGGTGGTGGCCCCGACGCGCGAGCTGGCGATGCAGGTGCACCGCGAGCTGGAATGGCTGTATGCGGAAGCGGGCGGGCGGGTGATCTCGTGCGTCGGCGGCATGGATGCGCGGCGCGAGCAGCGCGAACTCAATGCCGGCTGCCATATTGTGGTGGGCACGCCCGGCCGCCTGCGCGACCATCTGGAGCGCGGGCGCCTGAACGCCAGCGGCTTGCAGGCCGTGGTGCTGGACGAAGCGGATGAAATGCTCGACCTTGGCTTTCGCGAGGATTTGGAGTTCATCCTCTCGACCACGCCGCCGCAGCGGCGCACGCTGCTGTTTTCCGCCACCATCCCCAAGCCGATTGCGCTGCTGGCCAAGAATTTCCAGCGTGACAGCCTGCGCATCGATGTCGCCTCCGCCAGCGTCGCCCATGCTGATATTGAATATCGCGCCGTGCGCTGCGCCCCCAATGAGGGCGAGCACGCTGTGGTCAACGTGCTCCGGTATTTTGATGCGCGCGCCGCCATTGTCTTCTGCGCCACGCGCGACGGCGTGCGCCACATGCATGGCAGCTTGACCGAGCGCGGCTTTTCGGTGGTGGCATTGTCGGGCGAGCTGTCGCAAAACGAGCGCTCGCACGGCTTGCAGGCCCTGCGGGATGGCCGGGCGCGGGTGTGCGTGGCCACCGATGTGGCGGCGCGCGGGCTGGATTTGCCGGATCTGTCGCTGGTGATCCATGCCGACTTGCCCAATAACCGCGATACATTGCTGCACCGCTCTGGCCGCACCGGGCGGGCCGGGCGCAAGGGCACCTGCATTCTGATTGTGCCGGTGACGCGCCGCCGCCGGGCCGAGGCTCTGCTGATGGCCGCCAAAGTCGCCTGCAAATGGAGCGGCCCGCCTACCGCCGATGAGGTGCGCGCCAGAGACGAAGAGCGGCTGCTGGCCGATCCGGTGTTTGCCGCCGAGCCGCTGGAGGAAGATGTGGCCACCGCCAAGGCGCTGCAGGAGCGCTACGGGGCCGACGCGATTGCCACGGCGCTGGCCGGATTTCTGCGCGCGCAATTGCCGGCACCGGAGGATATTGAAGACCCCGGCACCGGGCGTGGCACGGGCGAGGCGCGCGACGCCCGCCCGTTGCGCCCGGCCTATGAACCCCTGCGCGAGCGTTCCTCCCATGCGGCAGAGGATGGGGCGGTGTGGTTCCGCCTCAACATTGGCCGGGCCAAGGATGCCGACCCCAAATGGCTGATCCCGTTGCTGTGCCGTGCCGGGCGGATCAGCAAGGCCGAGATTGGCTCGATCAAGATCAGCGACCGCGAGACCGTGTTTGAAATTGCCGCCGCCCATGCCGAAGCCTTTGCCGCCGCCACCCAGAAAATGGCCGACAAGAACATGCGCATCGAGCGCGCCGCCAGCGGCCCCCAGGGTTCTGCCGCGCCAAGGGAGCGCTATGTGTCCAAGGGCGACCGGGGCGAGCGGCCGGCGCGCGAGGCCGGGCGGGAGGGCGCGCCGGCTGCCGAACCCAAGCGCAAGTCAAAACCCTACATTTCCAAAGCCGACCGAATCGGCGATATTCCCGCCGTGGCCGCCGCGCCGGGGGACGAAGAGCCGCTGGTGTCAGGCAATGTGAAGCTCAACAAGAAAGCCCGGGCGCGGTTGCGGGCGGGGCTGGTGGAAACGGGCGGATAGGGGGTGGCGTGGCAGTGCTGTCTGCGTTGTGCCCTGGTTGAACAAGCCAGCAATTCTAAATGCCCCGCATTTTTTAATTTTTGGGATTGAACGAAGCCGCTTTCGCGGCGTGACCTTCCGGGTCGTGTGAGGAGCCTTGTGCTGAGAGGATGTGGTGTTGCCACCCACCCTTCAGACA
>JAYVYA010000314.1:0-1789 GCA_043784745.1 Hyphomicrobiales bacterium | reverse complement strand
GGGCATCATCACCGCCCAACGCCCGGTGGCCGAGGCGACGGGCGCCGACGCCATCGCCTATGCCGCCCGCGACATTGCCGAGACGCTGGATTTGAAGGCGGTGATTGCCTGGACCTCCTCCGGTTCCACCGGACTGCGCATCGCCCGCGAGCGCCCGCGCACGCCGGTTCTGGCCGTGACGCCGAATCTGCAGACAGCACGGCGGCTGGCCCTGGTCTGGGGCGTGCATGCGGTGATTGCCGCCGACGCGCAGAACGAAACTGACATGGCCGAACGCGCCTGCCAGATCAGCTTCAAAGAAGGCTTTGCCGCCGGCGGAGAACGCATCCTGATTGTCGCCGGCGTGCCCTTCGGGACCCCCGGTGCGACAAATATGGTGCGCATTGCCTATGTCGGGGCCGATGGGACGGGCGGGTAGTTCTCAAATCAGCAATATTGTTTTGAAAGTCCCGCCATGCCCCCCGACCTCTCCGCCCTTGCCAAAATCTCCACCGCCACCCTGACCACCGTCCTCCTGAAAAAAGGCCTGCGCAATGTGTTCATGCGCGGCACCAAACCGCTGCGGGCGACGCAGGTTCGGGTGGCCGGCCCGGCCTTCACGCTGCGGTTTGTGCCAGCGCGGGAGGACCTTGCCACGCCTGCCTCATGGGCCTCGCCAATCTCCACCCGCGCGGCGATCGAGGCGATGCCGGAAGGCTGCATCGCGCTGGTAGATGCCCTGGGCGTGGCGGATGCCGGGATTTTTGGCGATATTCTATGCGCCCGGATGCAGCAGCGCGGCGTCGGTGCGCTGGTGACGGATGGCGCGGTGCGCGACCTGGCTGGCGTGCTGGGCACCGGCTTGCCGGTCTGGTGCCGGGGGGCCGCTGCGCCGCCTTCCGTCGCGGGCCTGACTTTTGTGGGCTGGCAGCAGCCGGTAGGCTGCGGCGGTGTCGCGGTGTTTCCCGCCGACATTGTGGTGGCGGATGGCGATGGCGCGGTGGTGATACCGCAGGCGATGCTCGGTGAGGTGCTGGAAGAGGCGGGCGAGCAGGAACGCATGGAGGAATGGATCCTGCGCCAGGTGGAAAGAGGCGCTGTCCTGCCAGGGCTGTACCCGATGAATGCCGAGACGAAGGCGCGGTATTTGAAGGAGAGGGGGTGATATGACCGATGGCGGTAGGCAGCCGCGCATACCGGCCAATATGTTGCCACTCCCGCCCCATTGCGGCTTCAATCTTGAATAAAACCGGCAATCGGCTATCCGTGATCAGGCATGTCGCCCTGCCGCTGTTGGAAAATTGAATTTGCCCGCCAAACCCTTCACCCGTGTGCTGCACATCTTCGCGGGGTGCCTGATATCGCTTGCGGCCCTGCTGGCCCTGGCGTTTGCCCAGAATACCGAGCTGCCGGCCAAGCGGCTGGACCAGGCGCGCAGCCAGCTGGACCAGATTGAGGCGGCGCTCTCGCGCAGCGACCAGAGTGACGCGGCTTTGCAGGGGTTGCGGCTGCAGCTGGACCCGGTAGCGCTGCTGATTGACGGGGTGATCGCCGAGGTGACGCCCAAGGTGGCGGCGGTGCAATCGCGGCTGGACCAGCTGAAGCCCAAGGCACCGGACAAGCCGGCCGACAAAAGCGCAGTGGACAAGGCCGTTGACAAGCCAGCCGACGAACCTGCGCCCGCCGAGGATACGGGCGCGGCGACCGAACGGGCCGAGCAGGAAAAGCTGTTCAAGGAGCTGGACGGCACCTTGCGCCGGGCCCGGGCGCTGGATGTCGAGACGCACCGAATTTGTGATGAGCACCGATC
>JAYVYA010000313.1:0-1932 GCA_043784745.1 Hyphomicrobiales bacterium | reverse complement strand
GGGCAGCGCGTAAAGAATGTCCACCACCCGCATCATCACCAGATCTGTCCGCCCGCCGGCATAACCTGCCAGCGCTCCCCAGAACACGCCGATCACCAGCGCCACCAGCGAGGCCAGCAAGCCCACGGCCAGCGAGACACGCCCGGCAATCAGCGTGCGGGAGAACAGGTCCCGCCCGTTGGCATCGGTGCCAAACAGGAAGGTGACGCGCTTGACCGGTACTTCCACCGTCAATGTTTTGCCCTCGTCCAGCGTCTGGGTAATCCGCGCCGGGCCGAACAGGCCGGAGCGCTCGAAATAGGCGATCAGGCGCGGATCAATGGCGCGAGCGCTGGTCAGATGCAGCGTCAGCACATCGCTGTTGAGGGCGGAATCAGCGATGCTGGCGCGCATCCGCGCGACGATTTTCTCTGCTGCGGGGCCAATCTGCGCGGCTCTCGGGTAGGGCGCAAAGCCGGGTTCCGCCCGGACATAATCGGGATAAACCCGGTCATAGGCATTGGGGGCCAGCAAGGGACCGGTGAGGCAGATGAGGGTGATCAGCGCCAGCACCAGCACCCCCCCCATCGCCATTTTATTGGCGCGGAAGCGGCGCAGGGCATCGGCCCAGAGCGAGCGGCTTTGGGTGGCTGCCTCACTCATAGCGCACCCTGGGGTCAATCAGCGCATAGGCCAGGTCCACCACGAGGTTGAGCACAATTACCAGCGCCGAAATCAGGACCACCGTGCCCATCACCAGCGTGTAGTCCCGGCTCAGCGCCCCTTCGATGAAATAGCGGCCGACACCGGGGATGGCGAAAATATTTTCGACAATGATCGACCCGGTCATCAGATTGGCCGCTGCCGGGCCGAGATAGGACACGGCGGGCAAAGCCGAAGCGCGCAGGGCGTGCAGGTAAATCACCCGCGCCGGCAGGCCATTGGCGCGCAGGGTGCGGATGGGATTGGAGCGCAAAACCTCAATCATCGCCGCGCGGATCAGCCGGGCAATCACGGCGATTTGCGGCAGGGCCAGCACGATGACCGGCATCAGCCAGTGTTGCCAGCCGCCCCCGTCCCACCCGCCAATCGGCAGCCATTTCAGGGTGAGGCCAAGGCTGAGCTGCAGCAGCGGCGCGATGACGAAACTGGGGATGGTGATGCCTAAAGCGGCGGTGGCCATCACCATCCGGTCCGCCAGCGAATTTTGCCGGGCGGCGGCCAGCGTGCCGAGGGCGACGCCTGTCACCAGCGCCAGGCCCAGCGCGGTGGCACCCAGCTGCATGGAAATCGGCAGGGCCTTGGCGAACAGCTCGTTGACGGTAAAATCGCGCCAGTAAAAGCTGGGGCCGAGATCGCCATGCAGCAGGCTCCACAGGTAGGAGCCGTATTGCACGTACAGCGGCTGGTCGAGCTGGTAGATTTTCGACAGATTAGCCATCACAATCGGGTCGAGCGGGCGCTCCAGATCAAACGGCCCGCCCGGTGCCAGCCGCATCAGGAAAAACGCCAGCGTAATGACAATCAGCAGCGTCGGCAGGGCAGAGAGCAGGCGCTTGAGGATGTAGGGGGCCATGAAGGTCCGGCGGGTTGGCGGGGCAGTGCCACAGGTGTAGCACGCTATTGCGGGCTGCTGGAAAGGTCCCGCTTGACAGCGCCGCCGCCCGGTGTGATTTTTTGCCGAAGCAACAGGAAAACACCGTGGAATCGCCTGCAGCAATGCGGAGAATGTCGGCAAGCCTGGCCCTCGCCATGGCTTGCAGCCTTGCGGCATCGCCCGCCCCGGCGCAAAATACCGAATTCCAGAAAATCTCCCTGCGCTTCAAGGATGGCCGCACCGAGACCTATACCTATGGCCTCCCGCCCTTCGTGGTCATCAGCGCCGACAATGTCGTGGTGCATTTTTTAAAGGACAAGCAGGTGTTTCCGCGCAACGCTTTGCGGCTGGTCTGC
>JAYVYA010000312.1:0-10007 GCA_043784745.1 Hyphomicrobiales bacterium | reverse complement strand
GCGTAAGCCAGCCGACAGGGAGCCGCCATGCCTGCCCAAATTACCCGCGTGCTGGAAAAACTGCTGTTTGCCAGCCGCTGGCTGCTGGTGCTGTTTTATTTCGGGCTGGTAGCGGCCCTTGGCATCATGCTGGTCAAAGCTGGCCAGCATGTGACCGAGATGGTGCTGCATGTCTGGAGCAATTCCGAAACGCAGGTCATACTGGACGTATTGGGACTGGTCGACCTGACCTTGTCGGCCTCGCTGGTCGTGCTGGTGATTTTTTCCGGCTACGAGAATTTTGTCAGCCGGGTCGATCCGGAGACGCACAAGTCGTGGCCGGAATGGCTCAGCCAGATTGATTTTGCCGGGCTGAAACTCAAGCTGATCTCCGCCATCGTCGTCATCGCCGCCATTCACCTGCTGCGGCGCTATCTTGAAGTGGGTGATGCCAGCGCTGGCGATTTGAAATGGCACGCGCTGATTGTGCTGGTGTTTGCCGCCGCTGGCGTGCTGCTGGCTTTGGGCGACAAGATCGGCGAGAAGCCGCATTGAGGGCCGTTACGCCGGAACGCGGGCGTCCCGGTCGCCCGAGCGCTGCAATTGAGCATGAAACACCCATCGGCAACCGGGACGGTCGCGGTCCCGGGGATCAATCCAGAATCTGCCCGCCGTCGTAGCTCATTGAAATCCGGCCGAGCAGCACGCGGAAAGCGTCGCTGTCCACCAGCTTTTCCTGAAAGGCCGCCAGGCTGGGTGCCTCCAGCGCCAGCAAGCCGACACTGGCATGGGCGAATTTTGGGCCAGGAAACAGCGCGGCGATGGCACCGGCCTTGCTGGTGGCGGTCAGCGGCGCATCAAGCTCTGCGGGCTGTGTGCCGCGGCGGACCAGCCGTAACAATTCCGCACGGTCCATGCCGGGCAGGCTGGCGAGGAAGGCGTCGGTCAGGCGGCGGGCGAAGGCATGGTCGGGATGGTCCTCGCGCCGCTCGGCCCGGTTGGTGTGGCCAAGGTGCGGCACCACCAGCCAGGGCGCAGGCTGGCGCGGAAAGCGGGCGAGCAATTGCCCCTCCTCGCGCGCGACATAAAACCGGTTGAGCCGCTCGTAGAGCACGAATTCATAGCCCGCCTGCACCAGCAGCGGCTCCCACTGGTGCCAGCCCTCCGACATTTCGCCCGGCACCACAGCTTCGAGGCAGATGACGCGCGGGCGAAACCGGGCAAAATCATTGCCCGCCAGCACATCGCCCTCGGCCCCCTCGACATCGATTTTCAAAAAATCAATCTGGCCTACGCCGTGATGGTCGCACAAAGCGGCGAGCGTCGTCATTTCATGCGGGCGGGTCGAAAATCGCGCCCCGATTTCCGCCACCCTGGCCGCATGTTCCGGCACAATGGTGGAAAAGCCGTGGAGACGGTCGACCAGATGAAAATCCACCATGCCCGGCGCGCGGCCAACCAGCCGGTTTTCGCGGAGATCGCGCGGGCGGACATCGGCATAGATGGCCAGCAGATCGGCCTGCGGCTCCACCACAAGGCCACGCCAGCCGCAGAGGTAAAACCAGCAGGAGACATTGTCGGCCACCGGATGGCCGGCGCCAACATCTATGTAGAAACCGGTCTCCTGCCCGGCAAAGGCCTGGGCGAGGTGATAATCCTCCAGGTTTTGCGCATAGGACAGGTCCATCGGCGGCATTACATCGCCTCCAGCGCCGCCAGCAATGCGGTCATGTCCGCCGGCAACCGGCTTTCAAACATCAGCTCTTCCCCGGTCACCGGATGCTCGAAGCCGAGCACGGCGGCATGCAAGGCCTGGCGGTTCAACGCTGCCAATGCCGCCTGCGCCGCCTCCGGGAGCACACTCTCGCGCGTACGGAAACCGGCGGCATACACCGGATCACCCAGGACGGGATGGCCGGTATGGGCCATGTGCACCCGGATTTGGTGGGTGCGCCCGGTTTCCAGCTCGCAAGTGATGCGCGAGACCCGGGCCCTGCCCTGCTTGTCCGCGCCAAAGCCCTCCCCGACCCGGAAATGCGTGATCGCCTCGCGGCCCTTGCCTGGCTTGACCACCGCCATTTTCTCGCGGTGACTGGCGTGGCGGCCAATTGGCGCATCGACCATCCCGGCAGAGCGGTCAGGTGCCCCCCAGACCAGCGCGATATAGCGCCGGGTGAGGGAAAGCGTGCGGCCATGGTCGGCAAACAGCTGCGACAGGCCGTGGTGGGCGGCGTCGGTCTTGGCCACCACCAGCAAGCCGGACGTATCCTTGTCGAGCCGGTGGACGATGCCGGGCCGGGCGACACCGCCGATGCCGGACAGGCTGGCCCCGCAATGATGGATCAGCGCATTGACCAGCGTGCCCGTGGCATGGCCGGCACCCGGATGCACCACCAGCCCGGCGGGCTTGTCAATCACCAGCAGGTGTTCATCCTCAAATACCACGACCAGCGGAATGTTCTCGCCCAGCGGTTCCGCTGGTTCGGGCGGCGGCACGTCGAGCACGATGGTCTGGCCCGCCCGCACCTTGTCGCTGGCGGAAGCCGGCGGTTTGCCGTCAATCGTCACATGCCCAGTCTCCGCCAGCGCCTGCAAGCGGGTGCGGGACAGGCTGGCGGCGGCCAGTTCCGGGCGCTGGCTCAGGTAGCGGTCAAGCCGCTCGCCAGCCTGTTCGGCTTCGACATGGAATGTGGCGGGAAACTCGATATCGATCGGCTCTTCCGCCACGGGGGCGTGCTGGGCTTCCAAAATTTCTTCCGGCTTTTCCGGATTTTGGCGCAAAAAGGCTTGCTGGCGGCGTTTGGCGTGCTGGTTCATCGACAGGCCATAGCATAGCGGGCGGAAATTTTCTAAGCCGATGCAGAAATCATTTGTTATGCCGAGAGTCTGATCCTGCCATGACCCACAATATTCCCAGCGCCATTGTCATCGGCGGCGGCCCGGCCGGCCTGATGGCGGCTGAGACCATGGCTAAAGCAGGGCTGCGCGTCAGCGTCTATGACCAAATGCCAAGCTTTGGGCGAAAATTCCTGATGGCCGGGCGCGGCGGGCTGAACCTGACGCACAGCGAGACGCTGCCAGATTTTTTGAAGCGTTACGATGCCCCGGACTGGATGCAGCCGCTGATCGCGGCTTTTCCACCGCAAGCCCTGCGGCAATGGGCGGAAGAACTGGGCGAGCCGACATTTGTTGGCAGCAGCGGGCGGGTGTTCCCCAAAAGCTTCAAGGCTTCGCCGCTGCTGCGGGCGTGGCTGCGGCGGCTGGATGCTTTGGGTGTGCGGTTTTTCCCGCGCCACCGATTTTTGGGGTTGAAGCCCGGCGGAATTGTCCGGTTAAGCGACCCGGCAGGGATGGAAATTGAGCGCTTCGCCGGCGTGACGGTGCTGGCCATGGGCGGTGCCTCGTGGAAGCGGCTGGGGTCGGACGGGGCGTGGGCCGCCATCCTGCGCCAGCAAGAGGTGGCGGTAACGCCGCTGCGCCCGGCCAATTGCGGCTTTGAGATTGACTGGTCGTATCATTTCCGCAGCCGCTTTGCTGGCGCGCCGCTCAAAACCATCCGCCTGACCCATGGTGCCGCCAGCCTGCGCGGCGCGGCCAATATTACGGCACGGGGGCTGGAGGGCGGCATTGTCTATGCGCTTGCCGCCGCCATCCGGGAGGAAATTCTGGCCAAGGGCAGTGCCATGATCGAACTGGACCTGCGGCCCGATGTGCCGCTGGCCGAACTGGCGCAGCGACTCGCCCGCCCGCGCGGCAAGGACACCGTCTCGAATTTTCTGCGCAAGGCGGGCGGGCTGGACCCGGCGGCTGTAGGGCTGGTGCAAGAGGTGGCGCATTCCGGCCCTGCGCCGCTGCCGCAAGAACCGCAGGCGCTGGCGCAGCTGATCAAGGCGCTGCCGCTGAAGCTGCACGCGATTGCAGGGATGGACCGGGCCATCTCCACCGCAGGCGGCGTGGCGCGCGGCGAATGCGATGGCGGCCTGATGCTCAGGCGATGGCCCGGCGTGTTTGTCGCCGGCGAAATGCTCGACTGGGAAGCGCCCACCGGCGGCTACCTGCTGCAAGCGTGTTTTGCGACGGGATTGGTGGCGGGAAGAGCGGCGGCGCACTGGACCGTGAACCTTCAGGTTCGCCTGTAATGAAACTTGCGAAGCGGAAGGTTCGCGGTCCGGGCGCTTCGGTCACCCGATCCGCACGTGTTTCCGGTCGCGCGCGCGCCGGTCCATCGTCGGCTGGTAGGCGACTTTGGCGTGGCTGTCGCAATAGGGCGCGCCGCCCAGCGGAGATTTCGCCCCGCAATAACGGAAATCGGGGCTCATCGGGTCGCCAAGCGGCCATTTGCACATGGACTCGCGCAATTCCATAATAGTGACGCGCTGGGAAATCGGAATCACCACTTCTTCGGCTGGTTGGTACTTGGTCTCAATGGCAGCTTGTAGCATGGGAGCCAATGCCATGGCCAGCGCATTATTGCCGGAGACCATCGGCACGCTGGGCCGGGCAGCCATGCTGACGCTGCTGGTGCTGGTGCTGGTGCTTGTGCTGGTGCGGCCCGCATTGAGGCTGCCATTGCTTCTGACCGATGCAGCGCTGCCACCGACAATGGACGTACTGGCAATTGGTTTGGCTCTGGAGCGGGTGGGCACTTGCAGGGGGGTCTTGGTCCGCCCGGCCAGCCCCATTCGATGCACTTTGCCAATCACGGCATTGCGCGTGATGGCTCCGCCCATTTCGCGGGCAATGGTGCTGGCGCTAAGACCATCTTGCCACAGCTTGCGCAGAAGCTCTACACGTTCGTCGGTCCAGGACATGGGGCTGCTCTCCGCAGGCAAAACTTCGTGGGGCTGATTTTCAGCTGATGGCATTGTCATTTCCAGAATCCTGACACGGTCGCTGCACCGGCAATCCCGGTGGCGGTCTACGCTTGCACAATGCGAATGGTCGCCTTTCGATATGTCGTAGGCTACGAGAGTGAATCTACACCAGTGGTTGAATCGCGCGCAAGAGTCTCCGGCGAATCATTGCACTTGTCCCCAGCCTGTTGTGCGAGTGCGCGGTTGATTTGCAACGTGCCAGCAAATTTGGCATGACAGCCGGGCTTGCGCGACAAGACCTGCGCCAGAAAAAGAGTCCAGAATATGACGCCAGCGCCGGCGGATGGTGAAAAGCCCGCAGCAGGACGACAAAGACTGGCCATTACCGCGCTGTTCCTTGCCAATGGCCTGTGCATTGGCGCATGGGCAACCGCCATCCCCGCACTCAAGGCGCGGTTCGGCCTGTCGGATGGCACGCTGAGCCTGGCGCTGCTGGCGTTTGCGGCGGGGGCTGTGCTGTCGATGCCGCTGGCGGCGCTGGCCATTCCGCGTTTTGGCACCGGCCGCGTCACGCGGATGGCGGCGGCAGGCTTTTGCGCCAGCCTGCTGCTGCCTTTTCTGGCGGGCAGCTTTGCCACCCTGTGCCTTGCGGCCTTCATGGCCGGGGCAGCCAATGGCGCGATGGATGTTTCGATGAATTCCCATGCCAGCCTTGTCGAGCGGCACTGGGGCAGTGCCATCATGTCCTCCTTCCACGCCGCCTTTAGCGTGGGCGGCTTGCTGGGAGCGGGGCTGGGAGCCGGACTGGCGCTGTGGGGCGCGGAACCGGCTGGTGTGCTGGTGGTGGCGGCACTTGCCGGGCTGGCGTTGACACTGGCGGCGTGGAAAGCCACGGGGCCGGGGGAGATCGTGGCAAGCGGATCGGCCTTTGCCCTGCCCGGCGGCGCGGTGTTGCCGCTGTGTGCCATTGCGCTGCTGTGCTTCATGTGCGAGGGGGCGGTGGCGGACTGGAGTGCGGTCTATTTGGAGAGCGTTGCGGGGGCCAGCGCCGCCGCCGCATCCTCCGGATTTGCCGCCTATTCCGCCACCATGTTGGCGGGGCGGCTGAAGGGGGACTGGGCGATCCGCCGTTTCGGTGATTACGCGATTGTGCGCGGCGGCGGTGCTTTGGCCGCTTTGGGGCTGGCGCTGGCAGCGGGCTGGCCGGTGCCGTGGGTGGCGGCGGGCGGGTTCGCGCTGGTCGGCATTGGGCTGGCCAATATCGTGCCCGCCGTATTCAGCGCCACCGGGCGGCTCGGCACCTCGCCCGCACTGGGCATCGCCATGGCGGCGAGTGCTGGCTACAGCGGCCTGCTGGGCGGTCCGCCGGTGATTGGTGCCATTGCAACGGCAGCGGGGCTGCGGGCGGGCATGGTGTTTCTGGTGGTGGCGGCGGGGCTGATTGTGCTGCTGGCGGGGGTGATGCGCCGGGACGGGCGGGCATCCGCTTGAAATCCGCCACGCTTGCGGGCATGGTCGCGGTGGTTCATAAATGGCGCTGGGGAAACAGGTCCGCATGAAAATCTTTGCTGCTGCCCTTGCCGGACTTTGCCTGCTGAACGCCGCTGCCGCCCTCGCTGCCGAAGCTCCGCTCGCGGTCAAAGTCGGCATTATCCGCCAGCCAACGCCCAAGCAGACCCTGTCCTTTCTCGACATTCCGCCCGAGGACGAGAGCTTTGCCGGAGCCAAACTGGCGGCGGAGGACAATAATACGACCGGGAAGTTCACCAACCAGAGCTATGAACTGGTGGATGCCAAAATTACGCCCGATGCCGATCCGCTGGCCGCGCTGGAAAAACTCGCCGCCGACGGCATCCGCCTCGTGATTGCCGATGTGCCCGCTGACAAGCTGCTGAAACTGGCCGATGCGGGCAAGGCGCGCGGCATCCTGTTCTTCAATGCCGGGGCCCCCGACGACAGCCTGCGGGAGGCCGATTGCCGCGCCAATGTGTTCCATTCCGCCCCCACCCGGTCGATGCTGGCCGATGGCCTCGCCCAGTATCTGGTGTGGAAAAAATGGCGCAAGTGGATGCTGATCACCGGCTCCCACCCTGAAGACATCCTGCTGGGCGATGCCTACCGCCGGGCGGCCAAGAAGTTTGGCGCGAAAATTGTCGAGGAGCGGACCTTTGTCGATACGGGCGGCGGGCGGCGTTCGGATTCCGGAAGCGTGCAAATCCAGCGCGAAATACCGGTGTTGACCCAGAGCGCACCCGAATATGATGTGCTGATCGCGGCCGATGAAAACGAGGTTTTCGCCGGTTACCTGCCCTTCCACACCTGGGATGCGCGGCTGGTCGCCGGTTCCGGCGGGCTGAAACCGGTGAGCTGGGATATTACCCACGAGCAATGGGGCGCGGCCCAATTGCAGAACCGCTTCATCAAAATGTTTGCCCGCCGCATGACCGGGCGCGACAGCCAGGCGTGGACGGCGATGCGGATGATCGGCGAGGGGGCGTCGCGGACCAAATCCGCCGACCCAGCCGCCATCCGCGATTTCCTGCGCAGCAAGGAATTTTCCGTCGCCGCCTTCAAGGGCCAGAAACTGACAATGCGCGACTGGAACCAGCAGTTGCGCCAGCCGGTCCTGCTGGGAGATGGCCGCCTGATTGTCTCGGTATCGCCGCAGGAAGGGTTTTTGCACCAGGTCTCGGAACTCGACACGCTCGGCATCGACCGGCCGGAGACGACATGCAAATTGCAGTGAAGGATGCGCTGGAGGTCGAGGGTGTTTCGCACGCCTATGGTGCCAGGAAAGCACTCGACAATGTCAGCCTGAATGTTGGGGCCGGGCGGTTCTGCGTGCTGCTGGGGCTGAATGGCGCGGGCAAGAGCACGCTGTTCTCGCTCATCACCCGGCTGTTTGGCACGCAGCGGGGGAAAATCTCGATTTTTGGCCATGATGTCGCGCGTGCTCCGGGCGAGGCGCTGCGGCGGATGGGTGTGGTGTTTCAGGCGCGCACGCTCGATGCGGAACTCTCGGTGGAGCAAAACCTGATCTACCACGCTGCCCTGCACGGCATTGGCAGCCGCCAGACCCGCGAGCGCGCCGCCGATGTGCTGGATCGCACCGGCATGGCCGACCGGGCGCGGGACAAGGCGCGGGACCTCTCGGGCGGGCAGATGCGCCGCGTCGAAATCGCCCGCGCGCTGCTGCATGAGCCGCGCCTGCTGCTGCTGGACGAGCCGACGGTGGGGCTGGACATGCAGGCCCGCAGCGACATTCTGGCCTATGTCCGCAAGCTGGTGGCGGAATCGCAGATTGGCGTTTTGTGGACGACGCATCTGCTGGATGAAATTCGAAGCGGCGATGATGTGGTGGTGCTGCACAAGGGCCGGGTGCTGGATTCCGGGCTGGCCAGCGACATTGCTGCGCGCACCGGCACGCCGGACATCAAGGCGGCCTTTGCCAAACTGACCGGCTCGTTGCAGGTTTCGGGAGACATGATTCCATGAGCGATGCGCGCACTGAACCGGCCCCCGGCTTCACTCTGACGCATTACGCCATCTGCCTGCGCGGCATTGTCTGGCGCGAGGCGCTGCGGTTTTTGCACCAGCGCGAGCGGTTTGTCTCGGCTCTGGTGCGGCCCCTGGTCTGGCTGTTCATTTTTGCTGCCGGGTTCCGCTCGGTTTTGGGCGTGTCGATCATCCCGCCCTACGAGACCTATGTGCTGTACGAGGTCTATATCACCCCCGGCCTGATGGCGATGATCCAGCTGTTCAACGGGATGCAATCGTCCCTGTCGATGGTCTATGACCGCGAGATGGGCAATATGCGCACGCTGCTGGTCAGCCCGCTGCCGCGCTGGTTCTTGCTGACCTCAAAGCTGCTGGCGGGCACGGCGGTGTCGATTTTGCAGGTCTATGCCTATCTTGCCGTCGCGTGGTTCTGGGAGGTTCAGCCGGACCCGCTGTGGGGCTATGTCACCGTGCTGCCCGCCCTGCTGCTCACCGGCTTCATGCTGGGGGCGATGGGCATGTTGATCTCCTCCGCCATCACGCAGCTGGAGAATTTTGCCGGGGTGATGAATTTCGTGATTTTCCCGATGTTCTTTGCCTCCTCCGCGCTTTATCCGGTCTGGAAAGTGCGCGAGGCCAATCCGTGGCTGGCGGCGTTCTGCGAGATCAACCCGTTCAGCCAGTCGGTGGAGCTGATCCGCTTTGCGTTTTATGGGCAGTTGAACTGGGTGGCTCTGGCCTGGGTGGCCGGGTGTTCGGTGGTGTTTCTGGCAGGCGCAATTTACGCCTATGATCCGTCAAAGGGGATGCTAAGCCGAAAGGGGTGAGCGGAGCGCCGGTTTAGTCGCTGTCGCTGACCGCGAAGTGCAGCAATACGCGAATTGCAAGGCAGACCCGCCGGTCAGCGACCGGCGCTACACTCATTGCCCTTTCGCCTGGCCGCTTTCATCCACTGACATTTCCAGCGCCTCAATCACCAGCATGCCGACCTGCGTCTGCACGGCGATGCGGAAGGGGATGGCGATATGGGCCTGCTCCAGCGGGGCCAGCCAGACTTCCATCTGGCGGTTGTTGATCATGAATTTGGTGGCGGGACGGTCCGGCCTGTGACCCGCCAGCGGTACGTAGCGGACAGCGCAGACCGAGACGGGACCATTATAGCCCCGGGTTTTGACCTGTTTGGTGCCGGTGTAGGACAAAACCACGTTGAAGCGGACATAACCGTCAAACACCGGAATGGTGCGGTTGCAGGCGGCGGGGCCAACGACTGGCTGGTCCAGGGGCACTGCCATCAAAACGGCGCTGAGCGGATCGACAATCCCGCGCTTGCTGTCCTCGCCCAGCGGCACGCGGCCCGGCTTGTCCTCAAACGGGGGCGAAATATCCAGCGCCTTGACATTACCAGCGTTGATTGCCATCCGCACCGTGCGCGTCACATCGGCATTGGCTGACGTGGTGGCATAGGTGGAAGGCACAATGGCACCCTTGCCGAGGGCACCGGTGGAGGCGGCGGAGCCTTTCGAACTCGACATCATAGCGGCAAGGCCGGAGAGCTTGGTGCTGGCGTCCACCCGATAGACCCCGGCGTCAAACTTGCCGCTGACATTGGCTGTGCCAATCGTCAGGCCGAGCATGGAAACGCCATAGCGGGTGGAGACGGTTTCCGCCCCTGCGGCACCGGCCAGCAGGCAGACGGCGAGGCTGGCAGCGGGCAGG
>JAYVYA010000311.1:0-2142 GCA_043784745.1 Hyphomicrobiales bacterium | reverse complement strand
AAACTCAGCAAGATTGTCTATCCCCTGCCCGAAGGCCTCGCCATCCGTGCCGTTGGCTTTCCGCAATACATTTCGGGGGGTTGCCTGGCTGAATTTGCGGCCAATCCTGTGGTGCTGCCATGGCGCGATTTGCTGGCGTTCCTCAAGCCGGGCCAGAAGCTTCTGCCGAAAGACTGAGGCGTTTGTGCAATTCTGTGCCGAATGCATCCATTTGCTGTTGACGGCGGGCAGGCGCGCATGTTCCCTGCCTGCATGACCGAAACCGCCCTTCCGCGCCGCAGCCGCTTGTGGAACCTGCCCAACATACTCACCTACGGGCGGGTTGTCGCGGTGCCGCTGGTGGTTGGCTTCCTGCTCTATCCGGAAGTGCACTGGATGCGCTGGGTGGCGTTCTGGATTTTTGCGGCGGCGGGTGTCAGCGATTTCTTTGATGGCTATCTCGCCCGCATCTGGCAGCAGCAATCCTCGCTGGGCCGGATGCTGGACCCCATTGCCGACAAATTGCTGGTGGCCGCCACGCTTCTGGCGCTGGCAAAGGGCGGAGCCTTCGGCATCTGGTCGATCTGGGCTGCCGTGATCATCCTGTGCCGCGAGATTCTGGTCTCCGGCCTGCGCGAGTTTTTGGCGGAATTGCGGGTTTCGGTGCCGGTCAGCTGGATCGCCAAATGGAAAACCACCGCGCAAATCCTGGCGCTCGGCTTTCTCATCACCGGCCCGGCGGGCGAAACCGTGCTGCCGGGCACTGTCCTGATCGGCCTCATCCTGTTGTGGGTGGCGGCGGTGCTGACATTATACACCGGCTGGGACTATATGCGCTCCAGCTTCAAGCATGTGGCGGATGAATAATGGTGCGTCTGGTTTATTTTGCCTGGGTGCGGGAGCGGATTGGCAAGGCGCAGGAGGATGTGGCTTTGCCCGCTGCTGTGGGGACCATTGCCGATCTGGTTGAATGGCTGGTCTCGCGCGGCGAAGAATATGCCCATGCTTTCGAATCCGCCAAAACCATCCGCGCCGCAATCGACCATGTGCATGTCAAGCATGATGCCAGGGTGGCAGGCGCGCGGGAGATCGCGTTTTTTCCGCCGATGACGGGGGGGTGATGTGCCCATAATCCGCATCCAGTCCGAAGAGTTTGACGCCGCCGGCGAGGCTCGCGCATTGGCTGCCGGACGCCCGGACATCGGTGCCATCGTCACCTTCACCGGGCTGTGCCGGGAGGAGGGCGGCACGCTGGCGGCGCTGGAGCTGGAGCACTATCCGGGGATGGCGGAGGAAGAGGTGGCCCGCGTCGTGGCACAGGCGCAAGCACGCTGGGAGCTGAAAGGCGTCTGCGTCATCCACCGCCATGGCAAAATTGCACCCGGCGGGCAGATTGTGCTGGTGGTCACGGCCGCCAGCCATCGTGCCGATGCCTTTGCCGCCGCAGATTTCCTGATGGATTACCTCAAAACCCGCGCGCCGTTCTGGAAGAAGGAACATCGCACCGATGGGACATCGGGCGAATGGGTCGAGGCCAAAGAGGTCGATGACCGGGCGGCGGAGCGCTGGGCCTGATGTGGCGCGATTTCTCCCCAAACGCCCTCGCCGCTGGCCTCCTCGCCGCGTTCGTCGGCTTTGCCTCATCCTTCGCCGTCATCCTGCGCGGGCTGGCCGCCATGGGGGCGACCCCGGCGCAGGCGGCCTCCGGCCTGATGGCGCTGTCCATCGCCATGGGGCTGTGCGCAATTTATCTCAGCCTGAAACACCGCATGCCCATCTCCATCGCCTGGTCCACAGCCGGCGCGGCGCTGCTGGCCTCCTCCGCCATGCCGGAAGGCGGGTTTGCTGAAGCGGTGGGGGCGTTTGTGGTCACGGGCGGCTTGATCGTCCTCGCCGGATCATGGAAGCCGCTGGGCCGCGCGGTGGAGGCCATCCCCGCCCCGCTGGCCAATGCCATGCTGGCCGGCGTCTTGTTCAACCTGTGCCTCGCCCCGGCCAAAGCGGTGACGAGCGTGCCCGCGCTGGCGCTGCCGGTGATTGTGATGTGGGCGCTGGTGGCGAAGTGGAAGCGGCTGTATGCCGTGCCCGCCGCCGTGCTGGTGGCCGTGGCGCTGATCCTTGCCTTCGTCCCCGGCCAGCCGCTGGACCCGGCGCAGCTCTGGC
>JAYVYA010000310.1:0-10088 GCA_043784745.1 Hyphomicrobiales bacterium | reverse complement strand
TCTTCCAGCTTGGCCAGTTCGCTGGCGCGCCAGTCGTCAAAGGCGCTGTTGCCGGTTCGGCCCATGCCAAAACCCTGGCCGGAAGCAAAACCCTGCGCCGTGCTGGCGGCATTGCGCGCCCATGCCGACCCGCCCGATGACCAGCCCCGGGTGGCATTCTGCGCCCAGTCCTCACTGCGAGCATAAACATTGCGGGCCATGCTGGCGAGATCGCCGGGTTCGCCGGTTTTGCGCTGCCACATTTTCAGCGCGAGAATGGCAAGGCCAATGGGCCAGAAAATCATGAAACCCAAGATCATGGCAATCAGTTCAACCGGGTGCCAGGGCTGGCGCTGCCCGCGTCCGCGATAGCCGCAGCGGCTGTCTGTGGAACTGGAAGTGGCGCTCATGGGAAGTCTCCTGTGCTGGACTGCCGGGATGGCCGTCAAGTGAATGTAATATACATTTACATTTATGGCGGTTCAAGGGAAGGGTGCGGAATATTTTTTACAGGAGGTGTAGCGCGCAAAATCAAATGTCACTTCGCGCCAGATCAAATGTCACCGCCTCAAAACACGCTGTCACCCGTTGATCCCCCGGTGATGATGACCTCGCGCGCCTTCGTTGATCCCGCCTGGGTGATGCTGTAACTCACTTCGACGGTTTCAAAGGAAAACCCGGCAAAGCACGCCCGCACACCTGGCACATCATTCAGGGAGAGAATAAACCGGCCTTGAACGCGTCTTAAAGCCTGGCTTAGAAGAGCGAAGTCGTCGCGCGAAGCTCCTTGCCATAATAGCCCTCCGATCCCCAATACGGCGGGTCTAGGTAGAACAAGGTGCCGGGGGTGTCGTAGCGGGCCAGAAACGCTGCATAGGGCAATTGCTCGATGACGACGGCCGCCAGACGTTCATGCACCGCCTCGAGCAACAATCCAACCTTGTCGACGTTGAACCGGCCTGATGATCTGGCATCGACGCCAAAGCCCCGTCCCGCCACCTTCCCGCCAAAGGCCGTGCGCTGGAGATAAAGAAACCGCGCGGCGCGCTCGAGATCGGTCAGGGTATCGGGATTGGTTGCCACGAGCCGCTCAAACTCTCGGCGGGAGGTCAACTGCCATTTGATCATGTCGAGGAACGGCTGGTAGTGGCGTTGCAGCACACGGAAGAATGTCGCCACATCCCGCGAAAGGTCGTTGATGACCTCGGCGCGCGGGGCATGCCTGCGGCGCAGGAACACGCCGCCCATGCCGACAAATACCTCGGCATAGGTGGCATGCGGGATGGCCTCGATCCGCGCGATGATGGTCTTGGCCAGTTGCCGCTTGCCGCCGACATAGCCCGCGACGGGGCTGACGGGTGCGACGGGACGGGTCTGCTCGATTGTCACTTGTGGCATATCCTGGAATCACCCCATGAATTGCAGGCCGTCGACGGCAAGCGGCGGGGTGGTGGTTATGCTTTTCTGTCCACCGTGCGGGCCTATGCTCCCCAGCGAGCCCGCAACCGGGGAAACCCGGACCCCGCTACCCGGCCCATGCCTTTGCAACCGGCCAGAGCAGGGTCGCGCCGGCGGCCAGTCCGGCAGCCAGCATCAGCATCCGCACCCACCAGCCATCGCGCGCCGCATAATAGCCGATCATGTCGGTGCAGGCTCCGGCGTCATCGAAGGTCTCAAAATCGCTGTATCGGGGATAGTGCCAGAAGGCGATTTTCCGCCTGCACAAATCGCCTTCCTCCGCCCCGCAGGCGCAATCGCCCGTCGGCCTTCCGGACAATCCGGAGATCCACCGCCGCACCATCGGATGGCGGATGCAGTCTCTGGTCTCGCAATCGCTGCCGTCGTTGACCCGGCACACCAGGCAGGAAGACCAGCCACCGACATATTCCTCGTCTTTTTCGAACTGGCAGCGCTTCATGTCTTTGCTCCCTTGGTCTCGGCCTCGAACCGCGTCGTGTAGCCAGAACCGTTGAACTGGTGGACGACGCGCTTGATCGACCAGTCGCCGTCGTCATCATCGCCAAAGCCGCTCGATGTCAGCACCCCGCCCGGCTTGGCGCGGGTGTCGCCGGTCTTGAAGGTGCCGGAAAAGCTCTTTTTGGCGCGGTCAAACGCGGCTTTCCGCGCCTTGCAGGCCTTTTCGGCCTGTTCCTTGTTGGGATAGAGGCGCGGCATGGTGTAATCCGGCCCGTCGCCGCCCCCGGCTGAGACTTCGATGCGCCTGGCCCTGGCGTGGTCGAAATGGTGGGCTTTCACCTTGCCCCGGTCGTGGCGGTCCTTGTCGCCAATCGTGAAATCCGCCTCCAGATCATTGGGCGTCAGCCGGACAGCGGGCATGTCCGCTCCAGAAGCGCTCTGGCCGCTGCCTTTTTCGACGAACACCAGCTTGCCGTCGGCGGGCTTGCCAATCGCGCCATAATGGGCGGCAAGGCGGGTGATGAGATGCATGTCGCTCTCATTGGTCTGGTAGGTCGGTCCCGGCACAATCGCCGCCAGCGCGCCGGAAATCGCCGGGGACAACTCGTTGTCCGCCGCTACCCTGGACAGGATCGCTCCAAGCGTCTCGCCCTTCACCCAGCTCCGGTTTTTCTGGTTTTTCAGGGTTTTCTTCATGTCGGCGGAATGGGCGCGAACGTGGAATTCGGCGCTGGCCCCGACCTTTTGAACCTCCTGAACCTCGAACAGGCCGACATAGCCGACGCCGGTCTCCTGAAATCCCAGCGAGACGGAGAGCTTGGCTCCGCGCGCCGGTTTGGCCAGCCGGCCATCATGATTGGACAGGTGCAGCGTCAGCTCGTCGGCGCGCTGGCCGTCGCACATCACCGCCTCGCCGTTGAGGATGCGGGCATTGACCTTTGACGAAATATCCTGGCCATCGAGGCTGATCTGGATGATCGGGACCATGCGCTAACCCCACAGATTGACGGTATCGAGCCGCCTCGACGGCTGCGGCGCAAAGTCCGGCACCAGAACATGCAGCGCGATCGGCATCACCGGCCCAAGCGCGGCGAGGCCTGGATTGGCAGCCAGCACCGCCTCGGTGGTGCGGCGCTCGTTGCCGAGTTTGGCGGCGAGCAGGGCATCCAGCATATCGTTCTGCCGGGTGATGAGGGTTTGCGGCACGGCGACCCTTTATGGCCAGGTGGTGAGTATGGCAGAATTGCCGTCGTGACAGGCGACAAATTCGAGGTCATAGACCAGCTTTTGCGGCTGTCCCGCGCCCTCGTGAAAGCTCTCGTCGCGCCCTGCTGTTTTCAGGTAAAACGAGCCAAACACCTCGCCCGAGCCGGACAGCAGAATGTTGACATCGCCCTTGCGCGCCGCATCCTGCATGTCACGGATTTGGGAAGCCGATTGGTCGCCGGTATAGCGCGGGTAGACGGTGCCCTTGAGGTGGATGGTCTCGGCATCCTCGCCCAGAAACTGCCCGGCCGGCGCGCGGCCAATGATCTCATGCGGTTTCCATCGCGCCGCGACGCGGTGGCGCAGCTCCTCAAACGAGGTGGCTCCCGCTTCAAACCGGAATGGTCCCCACGCCAGCAGCATCAGTGCCCCCCGCCAATTCGGTGCCGTCCGAGAGCGCGGCGGTGCCAGCCTTCATGCCGCGTTCGGCGGAACCCTGGACCTGGGATTTGATATAATTGGTGATGATGCCGGAAAGGGCCGAGACGTCGGCATGGATGACCACGGAAGCGGTGGCGTTGGAGGTGACATTGACGTTTTTGGTTTCAGGAGCCGCAGGTCCCGGTTTATCCGGCGCTGATTTGGCTCCCGCCGCCGCCGCCAGTTCCCCTTTCAGCCGTTCGATTTCCTGCGACAGGGCAGCCACCCTGCCCTCCAGTTCGTGGCCGCGCGGCGTTGTCACCATGCCATCGCCCAGCGGGTTCGGGCTGACCTCGCGGTTCATGTTTTCCTGCAAAATCGCCAGCTTTTTATTAGCCTCGACCAGCTTGAACGACAGCACTTGCTCCTGCCCGCTTTTCATCGCCTCATGGGCCACGACATATCCGGCAGCGGTGAGCGGAGCCGAGCGGGCGATAAATCCGCCGATAGCGGCGAGGATGCCGCCGCCGACCACCGCCGCCGCCGCCGTTTCCCCGCCGGCAACAGCCGCCCCGCCTGCCGCTCCGCCTGCAGTACCCGCGCCCCACATGCGGCCCAGCGCGCCCAGCGTGCCGGACACCAGTTTCCATCCCCCCCAGCCCAGGCCCAGGGCGGCGGCTCCGGTCAATGCCGTGGGTGCCCCGGTAATATTCGATGTGGCCTTGGTCAGCTTGGATATTCCCTCCGCCAGCAAGTTCATGCCTGTAACCGCTGGCCCCACCAGCGGTGAGGCGGCGGAGCGCAGGAAGTTCTCGAACTGGGCTTTCACACTTTCCATGGCGGTGAACGGGTCTTGGCCTTGCCGCAGCGCCGTCTGTTCCTTGTAGCCCTTGGCCTCGTCCATCTGTTTTTTGTCTTTTTCGATCACCGATCTTTGGGTGAGCATCAAATTTACAATCGCCGCCGCATAGCGGTCGCCATACAATTGGCCGACGATCATCATCATCTGCTCTTTGCTGGCATGCATGGCGTCGAGCTTTGGTTTCAGATATTTATTGAGCCATTCATAGGGGTTTGACAGTGCCTCTTCCCGGCCCTTGATATGGCCGTCGCCATCCAGCAACCCCAGCTTTTCAAATTCCGTCGCCGCCACCTTCTTCATTTTTTTGCCGGTGAAAGTTTGCAGGAAGGTCACCAATGACTGGCCGGTGCTGTCGCCGCCCTGCTCCGCCATCAGGCTCGGCAAAACGCCTCGAATAAAATCCGGGCTCAAGGTGCGCCCGTAGGCCCCGGCATGTTTGAAAAATTCAAAATACGCATTCGGCGGCAGGCTCTTTGGGAAAACGGCGCTGGCCTTGGCCATCGTATCCATCATTTCTTCCATACGGGCTTTATCTTGGGTAACGCCCGCCAATTCCAGCGTCTTGACCATCTGGGCAAAGACCAGCGACGACCCGCCTTCGCCGCCATTGGCTTGGGCAACGGTTTTCAACCCGAGAAAATTCTGCGCAAGATGTGACGCCTCCTCAGTGGAGCCGACGACGCCACGGGCGTCCTGTATGGCCTCTTCGATAGTCGTTATCGAAAAATTCTTGTAGGCCCCAATCGACAGCTCGAAGGCTTTTGCCTTGATCTGGGCGACATCATAATCTGACATCGCCGCCCGCATATTCACCTCCTGGTGCGCGGCCTCAGCCCCGGCGTGGATGGTGCCGTGGACGAGCTGCCGGCCGGCATGCAGGCCTTCAAGGCCCAGCATGCCGCCGACCAGCCCGCCGCCAATGGTGTGCCCGCCGCGTGAGGGTGAGGGGACGCCGCCTTTACCCTGGCCGGGCTGGGGTTGTGCCTGTCCGGAGGCGGAATTGAACTTGCCCAGCGCCGCCGAGGCTTCTGTAATTCTCGTCGCCACCGCCGCCCATTCCCCGGCCACCCTGGCGCTGCGGCTTTCGGTGTTCACAAGTTCAGAGTTGAGCGTTGCCAGCGCCGCATCGGCCTTTTCAATCCCGGCAAAACCGGCGTTCCACGGCTGCGAGAGTTTGGCGGAAATGCCGAGTTTGGCCTGGTGCCGGATCAGCGCCGCGTTGGCCTGGTTGATGGCCTTGGCTTCGGCATCCCACGGAGCCACCAGCTTGCCCGTGGAAGCGCCGGCGCTGGCGGTCGATTTGCCCAGCGTGTTCAACTCCCCCTGCGCGGTGCGCAGCGGGGCTGTCAACTGGTCTATGAGCCTGAGGACAACCTCAATCGACATCGTGGACATGGGGTCAGTCCCGGTAGAGGCGCGCCAGGTGCAGGATCGCCCGCGCCTGCAAGGCCAGCAGCCGCCGCGTCGGCAGCACCATCAATTCTGCCAGCGGCCACGGGAAGGCGAGGCCGATGTCCTCCACGACCTGGTCTAGGCCGAAGGGCCACCGGCCAGCATGTTTCCCACGATATCCACGACGCCGATCACGTCGCCAGCGTGCATCTCGGCCATGACTTCGGGCGGAAAATTGCCGAGGATGCAGGCCAGTTGCTCGCGCGTGGTGCCGGCCTTGAGGTCGCGGCCAACCGGCTCGCGGAACGAAAGGCCGTTGTAGACAATGCCGAGCAGCTTGAACGGGCGTTTGACGACATAACTGACGGACCCAAACGTCTGCCCGGCATCAAGGTCAACCACGGTCGGCACGGCGGGCGCGGCTGCGGGACCTGTTGCTGCCGGACCCGGCGCGGTGGGGCCGGCTGCCAGGACCGCTGCCATGGTGGCCGCAGCCGGGGTCGTGCCAGCGCCGTTTTGGGTGATCAATTCCATCTCGCTCTCCTGATTTCAATTAGCCTTGAAGCGGGGTTAAACACCCAGCGCCGTGCGTATCCACGCGTATTCATCGACGCCGTTGACGAAATAGACGTTGTTGAGAAGGTCGATATCCATCAGCACATTGCCGCCGAACGTCTGCTTCATCGACGTCAGCATGGCCTTGCATTTCATGATCGCCTTCTTGCCTGGCTCGAACGTGCCGGGGTCGATTTCCTTGAATTCCCCGGCGCATTGCATCAGCAGCGCATTCTGGGTGGTGTCGCCGTCAAACGCCCCGCGCACGGAAATCGGCACGTTCTTGCGGCTGAAAAGGCCAATTTGGACGGCCACCTGCGGATCATAATTATGCAGGTCAAACTCGATCTCCATCATCTCGTAGCCGAGCGCCACCTCGCGCTCCATCAGCATGCCGCCCGACCGGAACTTCTCCGTCTTCTTCTTTAATTTCGGCACCATGATCTTTTCACAATTGCCGAGCTTGCCGACGCCATCGACATAGACCGTGGAGGCAATCATGATGTTTTCAAAATTGGACACAGGCGCGCTCCGTTACTGGCTGGCGATCTGGCTGGCGATTTCCCGCACAACCTCGTTGTAATAATCGCCGTTGCGCTGGGCGTAGATGCGGATGTGCTCCATCGGCGCGGGCGGTTCGAAGTCGATGGACCAGGACAGGATGCCCTGCTGGAGCATGGCGGCAGTGTTGCGCTCCGGGTCGAGCCAGCAACGCCCGCCGACCAGGGCCCCGACCTTCATCAGGTAGCGGATGAACCGGTTGACGCCCGCTGCGCCGTCCAGCAGCAATTGCCTGGAGAAGGGCTTGTCCACCATCCACTTTTCGGCAATCTCAATGGCGTCGTAGACCATGTCGGCACAATTGCCGACAGCCTCGAATACCCAGAGCGGATCGGCGGAACAGGTGCGGTTGCCCCAGCGCTTCCAGCCCGCGCCGTCCTGGACGATGGTGTTGATGCCTTGGAAATTGAGCAGGTTGGCGTCGCAGTTGGGGTCGCCGCTGGCATAAAACACCGGGATCGCGACGCCGCCGACGCCCTGAAGCAGCTGGTTGGAGGACGAATACCAGGCCCCCAGTTGCTGATGCACGCGCATCGTCAGCCCCGCCTGGGAGGCCGATTGCGGACGCGCGACATAGGCCGACAGGGTCGGGTCCCAGATCAGGGCGGGCGCGTAAAACGGGCCGCAGACGCGGCGCGATCCCCAGTCCGTCCGTGCGGCAAGCGCATCGGCCTGCGAGGTCGAGGGCGCGTCCATGTAGATGCGGGCCCGCAGCGAATTGGCGACAGGGATCAGCGCGCCGACGACCGGATTGGCCGCACCACCGGGCCGCTGCGAGGTGAAGCCGGGGGCGATCAGGGTTTTGGGCTTCACACCGATCAGGGCCTGCGCCGTCAACAACGCATAGACGCCGGTTTTGGCCACCGGATCGCCGATGATCTGCGTCATCTGTTGCGCCAGGCTGCCCGCGACAAAGGCGGGATTGGTCGCAACGGTCGGCCCCTCAAGCACGTCATGGACGCGGATCACCACGCATTTGGTGCCGCCCTCGGCATAGGCCTGCAACAGCGCGCCATAAAGCGTGCCAAGCTTGCCGAGCGCCGCCGCCTGGCGGGGCTGCGACGACAGCAGAACCGGCGTGTCATAGGGGAAGACGGCGGGATCGGCATCCGGCGCAGTGCCGACAATGCCGATGGCCGAGGTGTCAAACAGCGACACCGGACGGATGGCATCGGGCACCTCAATGACTTCGACGCCGTGTAGCTGGATTTCGGGCACCGGGCACCTCTCGGATTGCGTCAAAGGGCAAGCGCCGGGGCGCCTGCGGAGTGGTGCAACCCTAGAAAGGCACGGGCGGCGGCTTGCCGGTGGCAATTGCCACCGGGGGGCGTGCCAATCACGGCGCACCTGGCGCATAGGCCACCGGCGCGACGCAGGTGCTGTCGTTCACCGCCGCGCCGTCCACCAGCAGGCTGAACTCCTTGAGGGAGGCATAATAGGACAGGAAACGCGACCCGCTGGCGGCGTCCCCAAAGGCGCAGGTGTCTGCCCAGCCCTTGCGCTGGTTTGGACTGGCCGGTGTGGCATTGGAACCTTGAAGCAACAGGGCCGTATTGAAAGGCGCTGCGGCGCGCGGATCGGGTGAACTGGCCCATACCCCGACGCACCACGTGAGATTGGCGATGGCCAGATTGGCCGTATCGGCGATCACCGGGCCGTAGCTGCCATAAAACAGGCAACCCCAGCGCACGATCCAGCCGGAATGGCTGGAGGAGCCATTGATGTTGGGGAATATTGTCGCCCCGGTATTGTCAATGAACCTGGAATGCCACCAGTCGCCCGCATCGGTCGAGCAGCAGTTGATTTCCATGCCGCCCGACAAAGAGCCATTGGCCCCGATATCATAATTCCAGCTATCCCCGCCCGCCGCATGGCTCCAGACGCGATCCGAATAGACAATGCCGCCCCGGACCAGATTGCCGTAGCTGTTGTGGCTCATGAACTGGACGCATTGCTGCTGCCACACCTCGGCGGGCGTGACGACCGCGCCCGCGATATAGTCTGAGACATAGGGCTGGATATTCTCGAACCGCAGCCCGGCCCACGCAATGGTGCTGCCGTAGACAAAAATCTGGCTGTTGCCAGCGCTGTCGAGCACATAGGCTTTGAGCCGCTTGCGCTGCAATTGCACATTTTCACCTGCCATCGTCACATAGATATTTGTCCCGGTGACATACCAGCCGTAGCCATTGGCGGGCAGGCTGGCGAGCGAGTAATAGACCGGCAGGCGGCGGTCAAAATACCGCCCGTCATGCTGGCCGCACACCGTTATTTTCGAGACGACCTTGTTGGCGGCCGCCAATGTCGCCTGATAGACATTGGCCTGCCCGGCCACCGGCGTCCATGCCAGCGAGCCCAGATCATCGCCGCCCTGCACCCTGACCGTCACCGAGCCGGGCACCGTCGCAATCACCGCCAGCGGGTGCGTTCCCGCCTGGTCCATCCGCCATGTCCAGACGTCGATCTCGCCCGGATTGACCGACACGATCCGCGCTCCGGCGTTGGCCGCAGCCTGCACTGATCTGTAGGGCGCGGTGCCGGAATTGACCGCACCGGTCACATCCGATCCATAGACCGGATCGACATAGGCCACCGGAAAGCCGATGATCTGGGCTGAATATTTGAGCCAGAAGGCCATGATAACCGACTTGTCCACGACCACGCAGCCCGGCTCGTAAACCGCCAGCAGATTGAACGGAAACGCCGGAAATCCGGGCGGTGTGACGCGCGGCAAAAACACATTGGCCGAGGGTCCGACGGCGGAAACAGGGGCCATATGTGACAGCCTGAAATATTGCGCCAGCATGGTTTCCGGATCGGTCGTCAGGGCGGCGGCAACCGGGATGGCGGTGGGTATCTGCACCGACATTCTGGTGAGGGTGGCCGAGGTGTTGGCCTGATGGATAGCGCCGCAAAAATACATGCCGGCTGTCAAGCCGCTGATCGTATAGGTGGCCACCTGCGCCCCGTTTTTGGTCAGCGTCAGGGTGCCGGATGTGGCGGAGGCAGCGGACGCCATGAAGGTGACGCGGGCCGTATCCGTCGTCGTCCAGGTCGTCGCTGTGCCGCTGGCCAGCGTCATTGTCACGCCTGCCGGGGTGCTCTCCCCCATGGAGCTGTCGGTGGCCTCGCGCAGGGCCACGAGATTGCCATCCTGACGCCAGATCAGGAAAATATTGCCTGCCGTCCACGGCTG
>JAYVYA010000309.1:0-12806 GCA_043784745.1 Hyphomicrobiales bacterium | reverse complement strand
AAATCTATTTTGTGCTGGAAGGAACGCTGGACTTGACCGTGGATGGCACAATGCAACAATTACAGTCCCAGTCTGGAATTTTCATCCCGGGCAATGCCGAGCATGGCTGCCGCAACAATGGCACATCAATCGTGCGGTTCCTGTATGTTTTTGCAGTGGATCGTTTTTCTGACGTTCTCTACCGCTTTCCCGAAACCGGAACCGCCTCATGACACAGACCACCTACGACATTATCATTATCGGCACTGGCCCGGGCGGTTATGTGTGTGCCATTCGCGCGGCACAATTGGGTTTGAAAGTGGCTGTGGTGGAAAAGCGGGCGACGCATGGTGGCACCTGCCTCAACATTGGCTGTATCCCCTCCAAAGCCCTGTTGCACGCCTCCGAAATGTTTGACGAGGCGGGGCACGGCTTTGCTGCGCTGGGGATCAAGACCTCAAAGCCCGAACTCGACATGTCAGCGATGATGAAACACAAGTCCGACACGGTGAATGCCAATGTCGGCGGCGTCGCGTTTCTGCTGAAAAAGAACAAAGTGGATGCGTTTTTCGGTACCGGACGGATTGCGGGCGCAGGCGCGGTGGAAGTTGCCGCCGCCGACGGCACGTCCCAGACCCTCACCGCCAAAAACATCATCATCGCCACCGGCTCTGACGTGGCGAGGCTGCGCGACATCGACGGCAATTTCATTGCGGTGGATGAAAAAATCGTCGTCTCTTCCACCGGCGCGCTGGAACTGGCCGCCGTGCCCAAGCACCTCGTGGTGGTTGGCGCGGGCGTGATTGGGCTGGAGCTGGGTTCGGTCTGGCACCGGCTTGGGGCGGAGGTGACAATGATTGAATATCTCGACCGCATCCTGCCCGGCATGGACAATGAGATCGCCAAAAGCTTTCAGCGCATTCTGGAAAAGCAGGGCTTTAACTTCCGCCTGTCGAGCAAGGTCACGGGCATTTCCCATACGGAGGCGGGTGCCAGGGTGACGTTTGAGCCGGTGGCGGGCGGCGCGGCCGAGACGCTGCTGGCCGATACAGTGCTGGTCGCCACCGGGCGCACGCCCTATACCGAAGGCCTCGGTCTGGAGGCGGCGGGCGTGGTGCTGGAGCGCGGAAAAGTGGTGATCGACGATCATTTTGCCACCAACATCCCCGGCATTTATGCCATTGGCGACGTGGTGCGCGGCCCGATGCTGGCGCACAAGGCGGAGGATGAGGGGGTGGCGCTGGCCGAAATTCTTGCCGGGCAGCACGGCCATGTCAATTACGAAGTGATCCCCGGCGTGGTTTACACCATGCCGGAAGTGGCGGCGGTGGGCGCGACCGAGGAAGAGCTGAAGGCCGGGGGCATTGTCTACAAGGTGGGCAAATTCCCCTTCCTCGCCAATGGCCGGGCGCGCGCCATGCGGCATATGGACGGGTTTGTCAAAGTGCTGGCCGATGCGGCCAGTGACCGGGTGCTCGGCGTTCACATCATCGCGGCGGGCGCGGGCGAGATGATCCACGAAGCCGCCGTGCTGATGGAGTTCGGCGGCTCCTCCGAAGACCTCGCCCGCACCTGCCACGCCCATCCGACCATGTCGGAAGCGGTGAAGGAAGCGGCGATGGCGGTGGAAAAGCGGGCGATCCATATGTGAGGGGGACCTTCCCGGGGTCGCGGGCTTTCCCGCCCATAAGCGTTAAGTTAAGCATCCCCGTTGACACATCGCACCCACCTGTCCTAATTACAGGACAAATTGTTCGTAAAACCGAACGGATGCCTGTGAACCCTCTTCCCGCCCCAAAATCCACCAAGCGTGAAGCCGATGCGCCGCAGAGCCTTGTGGTGCGGTTTGAGGCCAGCCACCCTCTCCAGATGGATGCGGGCACGGCGTTGGCCCCTTTCACCATGGCCTACCAGACCTATGGCACGCTGAATGCGGCCAAAAGCAATGCCGTGCTGATCTGCCATGCCCTGACGGGCGACCAGCATGTCGCCAATGTCAACCCCGTCACCGGCAAACCCGGCTGGTGGACCACCATGGTCGGGCCGGGGCGGCCGATGGATACGGAGCGCTATTTCGTCATCTGCTCCAACGTGCTCGGCGGCTGCATGGGCACCACCGGGCCCGCCTCCACCGACCCCGCCACCGGCCATCCGATTGCGCTCGACCTGCCGATTGTCACCATCCGCGACATGGTGCGGGCGCAGGCCATGCTGGTCGATCATCTGGGCATTGACACGCTGTTCTGTGTCGCGGGCGGGTCGATGGGCGGCATGCAGGTGCTGCAATGGGCGGCGAGCTATCCTGACAGAGTGTTTTCCGCCCTGCCGATTGCCACCGGGGCCAAGCATTCCTCGCAGAACATTGCCTTTCACGAAGTCGGACGCCAGGCAATCATGGCGGATCCGGACTGGCGCAACGGGCGCTACCTTGATGCGGGCGTGCGCCCGTCCAAGGGGCTGTCGGTGGCGCGGATGGCGGCGCATATCACCTATCTGTCGGACAATGCCCTGCAATCGCGCTTCGGGCGGAATTTGCAGAACCGGGCGCAGCGCACGTTCTCGTTTGATGCCGATTTCCAGATCGAGAGCTATTTGCGCCATCAGGGCACCAGCTTTGTCGAGCGGTTTGATGCCAACTCCTATCTCTACATGACCCGGGCGATGGATTATTTTGACCTGGCCGCCGATTATGGCGGCGTGCTTGCGCGGGCGTTCCACAACAGCAAAACCCGGTTTTGCATCGTTTCCTTCACGTCCGACTGGCTGTTCCCCACCAGCGATTCTCGCGCCATTGTCCATGCGCTGAATGCCGGCGGCGCTTCGGTCAGCTTTGTCGAGATTGAGACGGACAAGGGGCACGACGCTTTCCTGCTGGACTTGCCGGACCTGTTTGCCACCACCGGCGGCTTTCTGGATGCCGCCGCCCGGGCGCGCGGCCTGCCGGAAAGGGCAGTGCCATGAGCAATGCCGAAGCCATTGCCGCGCAGGCCAATGCCCGTGTCGATCTGGTGCTCATCGCCAATATGGTGGTGGCGGGCAGCCGGGTGCTGGATGTTGGCTGCGGCGACGGGACGCTGCTGCGCCTGCTGCGCGACACCCGCGGGGTGGATGCGCGCGGCATGGAAATCTCGCAGCGCGGGGTCAATGATTGCGTCGCCAAGGGCCTGCCGGTGATTCAGGGCGATGCCGATACGGATTTGTCGGATTATCCCGATGATGCCTTTGATTATGTCATCCTGTCGCAAACCTTGCAGGCAACGCATCGTCCGCGCGTGGTTTTGGAAAACATGTTGCGGGTCGGGCGGCGGGCCATTGTCTCGTTCCCGAATTTTGGCCATTGGCGCATCCGCCTGCAACTGGCCTTTGGCGGGCACATGCCGGTGACAAAAAACCTGTCCAACAGCTGGTATGACACGCCCAACATCCATTTTTGCACCATCCGCGATTTTGTCGCTCTGGCCCGCGAAATTGGCGCGCCGATTGCCCGCGGTGTGGCGCTCGACCGAAACGGCCAGCCCGTGCGGGTCTCTGCGCCGTGGTGGGTGTGGAATTTCTTTGGCGAACAGGCGGTGTTTTTGCTGGAGCGGCCAAAGAGGTAAGACTGGTGCAGGCACCAGCTCCTGCCAGAAGCTGGAAGAATGCAGCCAATGTCAGGCACTGGCAGGCATGTGCAGCCCGAGCCGGCGTTCCAGCAGGGGCCGCAAACGGACATCAGTGAAATCGGCAATGGCCAGCGCGGCCCCGGCTACCAGCAAAGTGCTGGCTGGCAAACTGGTGGTCAGGCCCACCACGGCCAGCCCCGCCGCCATGGCCGAGCGCAGTCCCGATAGCGAGTCTTCAAAGGCGAGGCTTTGTTCCGCCGCGCCATCCATCAGCGCCAGGCCGGTGAGATAGGGCAGGGGGTGGGGCTTGGCATGCGGCAGTTCCTCGCCGATCACCAATGCCTGAAAATGCCCGCCCAGCCCCATCGCCTGCAATTCATGCACTGCATTGGCGCGCGGGGCATTGGTGACGATGCCATGGGGCACGCCTTTGCCGCGCAAAAAAGCCAGCAGGTCCAGCAACCCCTCAGCCGGGTGCAGAACGGCGGCCAGCTGGCGGAAGCTGGCCTCCTTCTCATCCGCCAAAACCGGATGCGCATCAGTCTCGCCCGGAAACAGCTTTTCGAAAATCACCGGATTGGCATGGCCCATCACGTGCAATTTGTAATAGTCCAGCTCAATCGCCCGGCCAAACCGCCCCAGCACCTGGTTGAAGGCGGCAAAATGCAAATGGTCGGCATCGGTCAGTGTGCCGTCGAGATCAAACAGGACGCAGGCGCGGCTCATTCAGGCAGTTCCACCACAACACGCCCGTGCAGTTTGCCGTCCAGCAAATCATGCGCGGCCTGAATCACCCCGGCGAAGGGAATCGTCGTTGTCATACTGGTGAGTTTGGCCGGGTCCAGGTCACGCGCAAGCCGTTCCCATGCCGCCTTGCGCTGGGCCAGCGGGCACATCACGCTGTCAATGCCCAGCAAACTGATGCCGCGCAGGATAAAGGGCGCGACGGAAGCGGGCAGGTCCATGCCCTGCGCCAGGCCGCAAGCCGCAATCGCGCCGCCATACCGGGTCTGGGCGAGCAGGTTGGCCAGCGTGTGCGAGCCGACCGAATCAATTCCCGCCGCCCAGCGCTCTTTGCCGATGGGGCGACCCGGCCCCGAAAGCGAGGCGCGTTCAATGATTTCATCCGCGCCGAGGGCTTTCAGGTAAGCCGCCTCTTGCGCCCGCCCGGTCGAGGCTATCACCTGCCAGCCTGCTGTTTTCAAGAGCGCAATCGCCACCGAGCCGACGCCGCCGGAGGCGCCGGTGACTATGGCGGGGCCGTGGGACGGGGTAATTCCTGCCCGTTCCAGCGCCATCAATGCCAGCATGGCCGTATAGCCAGCCGTGCCAATCGCCATCGCCTGCGCGGCGGTGAGGCCTGAAGGCAGGTGGATCAGCCAGTCGCCTTTGACACGGGCCTTTTGGGCATAGCCGCCCAGATGCGTCTCGCCCGTGCCCCAGCCATTGAGCACCACGCTGTCTCCGGGCTTGAAATGGCGGTGGGCCGAAGTCTCCACCACACCGGAAAAATCAATGCCGGGAATCATCGGGAAGCGCCGCACCACCGGGGCTTTGCCGGTAATCGCCAGTCCGTCCTTGTAATTGACGGTGGAATGGCTGACCCGGACGGTGACATCGCCCTCCATCAACTCGCTTTCCGGAAAATCGGCAAAGGTGGCCGCAGTGCCGGTGTCGGTCTTGTCGATGCGGACGGACTGGAAGGCGGGCATGGCGGGGGCTCATTGTGCGAGGAGGGGCAGTCGGCAATAGTCAATCGGCAGTGGGCAGCAGGCAGTAGTGGAATAGAGCCTGCTGCCATGCCAAAGCAAGAGCAAAACCGACTGCCTGCTTCCCACCTTCCCTAAGCCGCCACCATCCCCGCCCGCATCACCGGCTTCTCGACAATCGGCAAGTTGATCAAGGCCGACACCACACCCAAGGCAATCGACAACCACCATACCACATCATAGGAGCCGGTTTTCTCATACAGTACCCCGCCGAGCAGCACGCCCAGAAACCCGCCGACCTGATGCGAGAAAAACGCGAAGCCGTAGAGCATGGCAAAATAGCGCGTGCCAAACATCAGGCTGACCAGCGAAGAGGTCGGCGGCACGGTAGACAGCCAGAGCAGGCCGCTGATAGCCCCAAAGGCCAAGGCCGAGGCGGTGCTGACGGGCAGGGACAAAAATGCAATCGTTGCCAGCGAGCGGCCCAGATAAATCGCCGAAAGCACATAGCGCCGCGGCACTTTATTGCCAAGCCAGCCCGCTGTCAGCGATCCCGCAATGTTGAAAATGCCGATCAGCGCAAAGGCCCAGCCGCCAATTTGCGGTGTCAGGCCCTTGTCGGTCAGGTAAATCTGGAAATGCGCGGTAACGAATGCCAGCTGGAAGCCGCAGGTGAAAAAGCCGAGCACCAGCAGCACGTAGGAGCGGTGGCCAAAAGCTTCCGAAAGCGCGCCCTTGAGCGATTGCGGGCCACCGCCGGGCAGGGTGCCAGCGCCATTGTTCATCGTCGGGGTTGCCAGTGCCAGCGACAGCGGGAAAATCGCCAGCATCATGACCGCAAAAATCAGCGTCGTGTTCTGCCAGCCAGCGCTGTCGATCATTGCCACTGAGAGCGGCGAGAACAGGAATTGGCCAAACGATCCCGCCGCCGTGCCAAACCCAAACGCCAGGGAGCGCCGGTTTTCTGGCAGCAGCTTGCCAAAAGCCCCCAGCACCAGGTTGAACGAGCAGCCGGACAGGCCAAGCCCCGTCAGGATGCCGACCACATCCCATCCAATTGGCGTGGAAGCATAAGCCATCAGCGCCAGACCGGCTGCATACATCAGCGCCCCGGCCCACAGCACCCTGAGCGCCCCAAACCGGTCCGCCATAGCGCCGGCAAATGGCTGGCCGACACCCCACATCAGGTTCTGGATGGCGATGCCAAACGAAAAAATATCGCGCGTCCAGCCATTGGTCACCAGCATGTCGCGCTGGAACGCGCCGACGGCAGAGCGCGGGCCAAAGGTGAGGAGCGCAATCAGGCACCCGCACAGGATGATGATTTCGGGCGAAATGGTGCTGGCGCGACGGCTGGCGGCGGGGACCTGGCTCATGGAAATATCCTCAACCGGCATTCCCGGATTTTTGCGCAACAGATACGAGATTGCCGCAGATGGCAAATGCGGGAATGGCATGGAACCCATTTGAATTCTGAACAGGTGCCCTTGGGCCGCGCGTTTTTAACGCGCCTTTTCCACCAGAAGATTGTTGCTAGATTGTTGAAGGGCTGGCAAGGCGATATGCAATCACCGGTGCTTCAAAAACCTGCGGTCCCAGAAAGTTCCCGATGTCCGGCTTTGCCACGCTTGATCAAACCCTGCGCCAAACCTGCAATTCCGGACAGGTTGCCGGTCTGGTCGCCATGGCGGCGTCGGGTGATAAAATCATCTACAGCGGCGCTTTCGGCCCGCGCCAGCCCGGCGGTCCGGCCATGGCGCTGGACGACATTTTCTGGATGGCCTCGATGACCAAGGCCGTCACCACCCTTGCCGCTCTGCAATTGGTTGAACGCGGAAAACTGGCGCTGGATGCCCCCATCGGCCCGCTGGTGCCGGAACTGGCGCAACCTAGCGTGCTGGCAGGAACGCAATTGCGCCCCGCCAAGGGCCACGTCACGCTGCGCCACTTGCTCACCCACACCAGCGGCCTCGCCTATGACATGTGGAATGGGGGATACAAGGCATGGCTGGCCAAATCCGGCACGCCAGGCATGGGCGGCGGGCGGCTTGCCGCACTCAAGGTGCCGCTGATGTCAGACCCAGGCACCCGCTGGGCCTACAGCACCGGCCTTGATTTTGCCGGGCGCGCAGTCGAAGCGGCCAGCGGCCAGCGGCTCGACCATTATTTTCGTGACCACATCTTTGAACCGCTGGGCATGAAGGATACTGGCTTTGTCCTGACACCGCCGCAGCGCCCCCGTATTGCCGCCATGCACCGCCGCCAGCCCGATGGCTCGCTGCTGCACATTCCGTTCGAGGTCAATCAAGCCCCTGAATTCTTTTCCGGCGGTGGCGGACTATATGGCACCGCGCCTGATTACCTCCGCTTTGTGCAGATGATCCTGAACAGGGGGCGCGGGCCCGGTGGCCAAATCGTCCGGCCCGAAACCATCGCCATGATGGTGCAAAACCAGATTGGCGGGCTGGAGGTCCAGCCGATGTTCACCGCCATGCCCGGCGTAACCAATGATGTCGAGTTCTGGCCCGGCATGGTCAAGAAATGGGGGCTTGGCTTTCTCCTCAATATGCAACAAACGCCGGAAGGACGCGCGGAGGGCAGCCTTGCCTGGGCAGGCCTTGGCAATTGCTATTACTGGATTGACCCCGCCAGCGATATCGCCGGGGTGATGATGATGCAAACCCTGCCGTTCTATGACGCGCAATGCCTTGAGGCGTTCCGGGCATTCGAGCGGGCGGTCTATGCCCGGTGAGTGGGCACCCTCTTACAAGGGCAGGGTAATATCGTCGTAAATTTCGGCCAGCGGGATTGAAATGCCGATTTCCGGCATGTCGAGGAGCTTGTCGCCCGCGACAAATTCATGGGTCCATTCACCATCGGGCAGCCGGAAAAACACTTCTGCCGCCTGCGTCGTCTGTTGCAGGACGATATAGCGTTGAACAGAAGGGGGCGCCTGATATTCGGCAGTTTTCGGCCCCAGATCCTGCCAGGCGGTATTTTTGCTCAAAACCTCGAAAATCACGACCGGTTCGGTCACAAAGGTCGCCACCGGAGCAACCGGCGAGCAGATGACGAAGGCATCGGGGTAGCGGATGCTGTTTTCGAGCCTGAGCTGGAGTTCGCTGCCGAAAGCACGGCACGGCTTGCCGCGCAACCGGCCAATAAGTGAATACAGCAAATTCGCCTGAATGGCGGCATGGGTGCTGGTTCCGCCCGTCATGGCATAGGTCTGGATTCCGTCGTATTCATAACGGCCTTCCTGCCGTTCCTCCCATTCAATGAATTGATCGATTGTCAATGGCTTTAGCAACGCACCCATCTGGAACCTCGTCTCTGGCAGCCGACTTAGCCATATCTCTCTTGCCAGCAGTATGTTGCAGAAGCGGCTTGCCCGCAACCGCGCTCGCGGGCAGACTCTTACATCCCCGCATAATTGGGTCCGCCGCCGCCTTCGGGCACGGCCCAGGTGATGTTTTGCGCGGGATCCTTGATGTCGCAGGTTTTGCAGTGCACGCAATTTTGCGCGTTAATGACGAAGCGCGGGTCGGCTTTGGCGGCATCGTCGCCATAGACCACCTCATAAACCCCCGCCGGGCAATATAACCGCGCCGGTTCGCCATAAAGCGGCAGGTTTTGCGCCACGGGAATGCCGGGGTCGGCGAGGCACAAATGCACCGGTTGGTCTTCCTCATGGTTGGTGCTGGACAAAAACACAGACGACAGTTTGTCAAACGAGATTTTGCCGTCTGGCTTGGGGTAGGCAATCGCCTTGACCTCGGCCAGCCGTTTCAGCGTCGCAAAATCCGCCTTGCCGTGCGACAGCGTGCCGAACAGCGAGAAGCCAAACAGCTCATTGGTCCACATGTCCAGCCCGCCAAGGCCAATGCCCATCATCGTACCAAACCGCGACCACAGCGGCTTGACATTGCGCACCTTGCCAAGATCGCGCCCGATGTCGCTGCCCCGCCACGCGGCCTCATATCCCGCCAGTTCATCGCCCGCACGCCCCGCCGCCAGCGCCGCCGCCACATGCTCGCCCGCCAGCATCCCGGACAGGATGGCATTATGCGAGCCCTTGATCCGCGCCACATTGACAAATCCTGCCGCGCAGCCAATCAGCGCCCCGCCCGGAAAACACAACTTTGGCACGGATTGCCAGCCGCCCTCGGTAATCGCCCGCGCGCCATAGGAGAGGCGCTTGCCCCCCGCAAACAGCGGCGCAATCATCGGGTGGGTTTTAAAGCGCTGGAATTCATCAAACGGCGACAGTGTCGGGTTGGTGTAGTTGAGGTGGACGACAAGGCCGACGGACACCAGATTTTCTCCGTAATGATAGAGGAAGGAACCGCCACCGGTATCGTTGGACAAGGGCCAGCCGAAGGAATGCTGGACCAGGCCGGGCTGGTGCAGGGCCGGGTCCACCTGCCAGAGTTCCTTCAGTCCAAGGCCGTATTTTTGCGGGTCGCGCCCTTTGGCCAGATCAAATCTGGCGATGACCTGTTTGGACAGGGAGCCGCGCGCGCCCTCGCCCAGCAGCACATATTTGCCGCGCAATTCCATCCCGCGGGCATAGCCGCTCTTGATCTGGCCATGCTTGCCCACGCCCATGTCACCGGTGGCAATACCGGCCACTTCGCCCCGCTCGCCATAGAGCAGTTCGGCGGCGGCAAAGCCGGGGTAGATTTCCACGCCCAGCGCCTCGGCCTGCACCCCCAGCCAGCGCGTCACCAGACCCAGCGAGCCAACAAAATTGCCATGGTTGTCCATCAGCTTCGGCATCAGGAAATTGGGCAGGTGCACGCCGCCTGCGGGGCCAAGGAACAGGAAGCGGTCCTGCTTGACCGCCTGTTGCAGCGGACGTTCCGGATCCTTGCGCCATTCCGGCAGCAGCCGGTCCAGTCCCACCGGATCAATTACCGCGCCCGAGAGAATATGCGCGCCAATTTCGCTGCCTTTTTCCACCAGCACCACGCTGATGTCAGGCGAGACCTGCTTGAGGCGGATGGCGGCGGCGAGGCCGGCCGGCCCGGCACCGACAATCACCACATCATATTCCATCGCCTCGCGGGCGGGCAGGTCGACGGCGGGAATGGTGGTCATCGGTGACTCCGGAGATGGTTTCAAGATAGTTCATATATAAACTATATCGGGGACAGCAAGCAAATTCGATTCCGCAAACCATACCGCGCCGCCCGCTTCACGCAAGCGTTCGATTGGTGCTAGGTAGCGCCATGTCCTCAGCAGATAACCCCCATTCCACACTGGCACCGGCGCAAATCCTGCGCTGGTATGTCGATATGGGGGTCGATATCGCGCTGGAGGAAACCCCGCATGATCACTTCGCCGAAGGGGCCGCCCTGCTGGCCGCAGAAGCCGCCGCCCCCAGCGAACCCGGAGCCCAGGGCCCGCCTGCCCGCGTGGTGCCATTGCCGCCACGCACCGCCCCGCGCCCCGCGCCTGTGCTGCAGGTGGCCGGGCCGGATGCGGGCATCCTCGCCGCCCGCACCATTGCGGCCGCCTGCACGACGCTGGAAGAATTGCGCAGAGCCTGGGCCGCCTTTGACGGCTGCGCCCTGAAAGCCACTGCCACGCAACTGGTGTTTGCCGATGGCAATCCTGCGGCGCGGATCATGCTGGTGGGCGAGGCACCGGGCGCCGACGAGGACCGGGCGGGCCTGCCTTTCGCTGGCCGCGCCGGGCAGTTGCTCGACAAAATGCTGGCCGCTATCGGGCTGGACCGCACCCTGGTTTACATCGCCAACATCATCCCCTGGCGCCCGCCCGGCAACCGCGCGCCCAATCCGCAGGAATCAGCCGCCTGCCTGCCCTTTATCGCCCGCCAGATCGAGCTGGCCAACCCGGATTTTCTCGTTTGCCTCGGCGGCTCCTCGGCCCAGACTTTGCTGGAAACGAAAGAGGGCATCATGCGCGCCCGGGGCCGCTGGTTTGACTATGCCGCGGGCGAGCGCACCCTTCCGGCACTCGCCATGCTGCACCCCGCCTATCTCCTGCGCCAGCCCGTGCACAAAAGGCTGGCCTGGCAGGATTTGCGGGAGTTGCAGAAGCGGGTGGGCAGCGCACCAATCTGATTATCGGCCTGTGCGGGATACAATTGCGGGTCGATCCCGCTGGTTATCGGGATCGCCAGCCATGCCCGAGGCGGGCACAAAATCCACAAAGTCGCCCTCTGTCAAATCAAGGATGGTGCTGTTATATGATCTCCAGTGCAATGAACCGGCGACATTATCCCGCACCAAACGAGGCTCCGCCATGAAGCTCGAAGACCGTCAATCCGACAATATTGAAGACCGGCGCGGCGATCCCGGTGACGGAAGCGGCGGCGGCTTGGGCGGCATGATCGGCGGCGGCGGCCATCTGGGCATTGGCGCGATTATCATCCTGGGCATTATCGGCTATGCGCTGGGCATTGACCCGCGCACGCTGATCGGTGGCGCGGAGATGATTCAAGGCGTCACCGGCGGCGGGCAGGTGACCCAGAGTGCGCCGCGCCGCACCGCGCCGATGAATGACCAGATGACGCGATTCGTCTCGACCCTTCTGGCCGAGAATGAGGATGTGTGGGGCCAGGTGCTGCCCGCCCAGGCCAAGATAAAATATGTCAACCCAAAGCTGGTGCTGTTTGACGGCGAGACCCGGTCCGAATGCGGCGGCAAGGCGCAGGCGGCGATGGGGCCGTTTTATTGCCCGGTGGACCAGAAAGTCTATCTCGACACCTCGTTCTTCACCGAGATGAAGCAGAAATACGGCGGTGGCGGTGATTTTGCCTATGCTTATGTCATCGCCCATGAAATTGGCCACCATGTCGAAAACCAGCTCGGCATTCTGCCCAAAATCCAGCAGATGCAGGAGCAGGCCAGTTCCAAGGCGCAGGCCAATGCCCTGTCGGTCCGCGTCGAACTGATGGCCGATTGCCTCGCCGGCGTCTGGGCTTTCAATGCCAACCAGAAATGGCAAGTGCTGGAGGCGGGTGATGTGGAAAAAGCTTTGGCCACTGCGCAGGCGATTGGCGATGACCGCCTGCAAACCGCCTCGCGCGGCTATGCCGTGCCCGACAGCTTTACCCACGGCTCCTCCGCCGACCGGCAGAAATGGCTGACCACCGGCCTGAAAACCGGCCAGATCAGCTCCTGCATGCCATTGGTGCCGTAAGCGCCGGGACGCTCCACTCTACTCTCGAATGCGACCCTCCCGGTTGCCCTTTGGGCGCATCTTGCTGGCGCAAAGCGCAACGTCCACCTCCGCGCCAGAGCGGGCGGGACGGTCGCGGTCTGGAGGAAGTCAGAGCACCCGGCGCGCCCGCACCCTGAATGTCTGGCGCGGGGCCACGTGTGCGGCGCGGGCGACGAAATCACCGCCTTGGCCCAGCAACGCTTTGGGTGCCAAAACCCCGGCCACCGGCGCAAGGTCCGGAAACAACCGCGTCCACAACCCGTCCGGTATGCGGCGCAACTGCCCCGCCCGTTCCCGCCCGTCCGCAACAAAATCCCCGGCCTCT
>JAYVYA010000308.1:0-10942 GCA_043784745.1 Hyphomicrobiales bacterium | reverse complement strand
CAGCACCGCCGCAACCGTGGCCGGGTCATTCATGTTCTGTCCTGGACGGGGCCTTTTACACAAGCCGCGAGGTGTATGAGGCGGATATTGATCTGATTTTCTCGCGGCACTGGATTTTTGTCGCCAATGAGCCGGAAATTCCGGAAGCGGGCGATTATGTCAAAATTGATATCGGCCCGCATTCGGTCATTATCCTGCGCGGTGACGATATGGGCGTGGCCGCTTTCCACAATGTCTGCCGCCACCGCGGCGCGCGGCTGGTTAATGACACCAGCGGGTTTGTTGGCAATATTGTCTGCCCCTACCACCAGTGGACCTATAATCTGGAAGGCAAGCTAATCCATGCCGAGGGCATGGGCAAAGACTTTGATCCTGATTGCTACGGGTTGAAACAGGTGCATGTGCGCTCGGTGGCCGGGTTGATTTTCATCTGCCTTGCCAGCGAGGCCCCGCCCGATTTTGAGGAAATGGCGGCGCGGATGACGCCCTATCTCGCGCCCCACAATATAGCGCAGCTGAAAGTCGCCAAACAGATCGACATCATCGAGGAAGGCAACTGGAAGCTGACGATGGAAAACAACCGGGAGTGTTACCATTGCGGGGGCCACCCCGAACTCTCTGCCAGCTTTTTCAAGATTTATGCGACGCGGCCTGAGGATGTGACCGAGGCCGAGCGGGCGGATTATGCCTATTACCAGAAATCGAGCGCCGAATTCCGCCAGATATGGGAAAAGGAGCGCCTTCCGCATGAAGCCATCGAGTTGCTGGACGAGCGGCCCACCGGCTACCGCACCGAGCGGCTGGCGCTGGACAAGGCGGGCGAATCCTACACGCTGGATACCAAAGTCGCCTGCCGCAAACTGACGAGCGATTTTGGCACGGCAAAACTCGGCACGCTGCATTTCCATACCCAGCCCAATTCCTGGCACCATTTTCTTTCCGACCATGCCGTGACGTTTTCGGTGCTCCCGCTCAGCGCCAACCGGACCTTGGTGCGCACGACCTGGATGGTGCACAAGGATGCGGTGGAGGGGGTTGATTATGATATCGACAACCTCACCCGCGTCTGGCAGGCGACGAACAGCCAGGATTGCGAATTTGTCGAATATACCCAGCGCGGGGTTGCCAGCCCGGCGTTTGAGCCGGGGCCGTATTCGGGCATGGAATATCAGGTCAACCTGTTCACCAACTGGTATATCGGGCGCCTGGCAGCACATCTGGGCGGGCGGCATGGCTGAGATTTTCCAGATCACCTTTGCCCGGACCGGCAAGGTGTTCGAGTGCGATGCCGACACGATGATTTTACAGGCCGCCGCCAATGCCGGCCTGCGCCTGCCGCACGCCTGCGACAAGGGCATGTGTTCCACCTGCAAGTCGAAGAAGATTTCCGGCGAGGTTCTGATGGAACATGGCGGCGGCATAAGGCAGCGCGAGATCGACGCCGGGCTGTTTTTGCCGTGCTGCTCGAAGCCAAGGTCGGACGTCGTGTTCGAGCGTTAGGCACGGGACCGCGAACCTGAAGCTTCGCGGTCCCGATCAGCCTACAGCAGGTGATTCTGGCGAATGAGATCGCGCGTGAACAGGATAACCAGCAGAACGATGATGGGGGAGACATCGATGCCGCCCAGATTGGGCAGGAAGCGGCGGATCGGGCGCAGCAGGGGTTCGGTGATGGCATTGAGAAATTGCCAGACCGAGCGGGCGAACTGGTTGTGCAGGTTGATGACATCAAACTGCACCAGCCAGGACAGGATGGCGACCGCGATGATGGCATATTGCAGGAGTTCCAGCACGACATCGATAACCAGAAAAAGCGAATGCAGCATGCCAGCTCCTGTTTTTGCCCGGCATGGTCTATCGCGCCAAAGCCCGGAAGGCAACATCTGCCAGATGGAACCTTGACTCCGCCGATGGAATTAGCCTTGTGTCTCGCGGCCAGCTGCCTGATTTGTGTCAGGCAAGTGTGGCTGCCCGGCACACCCACGATACTGGCGGTTCATGCGTACCTATCTCGATTTTGAAAAGCCGGTCGCCGACCTTGAAGCCAAGGTCGAGGAATTGCGCGCCATCAGCAGCAAGGGCGAGGGCATTGGCATTGGCGAGGAACTGACGAGGCTGGAGGCCAAAGCCGCCAAGGCGCTGGTGGACCTCTATGCCAACCTCACCCCCTGGCAAAAGACGCAGGTGGCCCGCCACCCGCAGCGCCCGCATTGCGGCGATTACATCAAGGGGCTGTTCACCGATTTCACCCCGCTGGCGGGAGACCGGAAATATGGCGAGGACGCCGCCATTGTCGGCGGCCTCGCCCGGTTTTGCGGCGAGCCGGTCTGCCTGATCGGGCAGGAAAAAGGGTTTGACACCGATTCGCGGCTCAAACACAATTTCGGCATGGCCAAGCCGGAAGGCTACCGCAAGGCCGTGCGGCTGATGGACCTGGCCGACCGCTTTGGCCTGCCGCTGATTTGCCTGGTGGATACAGCCGGCGCCTTCCCCGGCATTGAAGCCGAAGAGCGCGGCCAGGCCGAAGCCATTGCCCGCTCCACCGATGCGACGCTGGCGCTGGGCACACCCAATGTGGCCATGGTGATCGGCGAGGGCGGGTCAGGCGCGCGGTGGCGATTGCCGCCTGCAACAAGGTGCTGATGCTGGAGCACTCGATCTATTCGGTGATCTCGCCCGAGGGGGCTGCCTCGATCCTGTGGCGCGATTCGGCCAAGGCGCAGGAAGCGGCGACCAATATGAAAATCACTGCGCAGGATTTGCTGCGCTTTGGCATCATCGACCAGATCATCGCTGAACCCGCCGGCGGGGCCCACCGCGACCCCGACGCGGTGATCGCCGCCGCCGGGCGGGCCGTGGAAGCGGCGCTGAAAAGCTTGGGAAATATGTCGCGCGAAGAGATTGTATCGTCCCGCGCCGACAAGTTTCTGGCGATGGGGCGGAAGGTGTAAGCATGGAAGCTTGGCGCTCCGCCCGCCTTGCCCCGCCCCGCCCCTCATGCCACATTGCCCAAAACCTTTCAGGACAGCGCAATGGACCGCAAATGGTTGCCGCTTAACGCGCTTCGGGCTTTTGAAGCCTCGGGACGACACCTCAGTTTCACCGCCGCCGCCAACCAGCTGACCGTGGCGCAGAGCGCGGTCAGCCGGCATGTGATTGTGCTGGAAAAATTTCTGGGCGTTACCCTGTTCGAGCGCCGCCCGCAGCAGCTGGCGCTGACCCCGGCGGGCGCGCATCTGTTGCCGGTGGTAACGAAAAGCTTCGACCGGATTGACCAGGCTTTGGGCGAAATCGTCAAGGAGCGCGGCACGCGCAAGCCGCTGCTCAAGGTGGAATTGCCGCCGACATTTGCGCACCAGCTGGCCGTGCCCATCCTGCGTGATTTCCGGGCCGAGCAGCCGGGGCTGACGCTCGAAATTGCTTCCAATCCGCTGCCCGAGGGCGAGGCCGATATTGCCGTTGTCTATTCGATGCCAAAAGTGACGGATGCGATTTTTGACCTGCTGTGGACCATCAATGTCACCGTGCTGTGCAGCCCGGCGGTGGCGGCGCGGGCCAGGGACATCGCCGGGCTGATTGCGGAAAATGACCTGCTGCATGTCAAGGTCGAGGGCCAGCCGCGGCATTATCTGTGGGAAGTGCTGAAACACAATATTGGCCACAGCCAGCTCGATACTTCGCGCGGGCTGGTGTTTGATACCGCACAGCTGGCGGTGCAATATGCCCTCTCGGGCGAGGGGCTGGCGCTGGTGGATCCGCTGCTGTTCAAGGATGATATAGCCAGCGGACGGCTGGTGCGCCCGTTTGATATTTCGCTGCCCGACGGCTATGGCTATTACCTGACGATGCAACGCGAGGACCTCGACAATGCCGCTGTCGGCCTGTTCCGCTCCTGGCTGATCCGGCGGTTCTCCGGCGCGGGAGAGATCAAATGAGCGAGGCCGTGGCAGAGCCAAAGCAGCACCGCCGCTCCGGTGGCCGGGCCGCCGCGCGCGAGGCGGCGCATGTGGCACAATCGGGGGCCAAAGCCCAGCCGCACTCGCCATTTGCACCGGTGAAGGCGATTTCCGACGATCAGGTCGAGGCGATCCATCGGGCTTCGCTGACGATTTTGCAGGAAATCGGCATGGATTTCCTGTTGCCCGAAGCCCGCGCCATCCTGAAAGCGGCGGGGGCAGATGTGGACCCAAATTCCGAGCGGGTGCGGTTTGAGGCGGGACTGATTGACAGCGTTATTGGCCTTGCCCCCGCCAGTTTTACCCTCCATGCCCGCAACCCCGCACGGAACATGCAGATTGGCGGCAATGCACTGGCGTTCTGCTCGGTGGCCTCCGCCCCCAATTCGGCGGACCGGGATGGCGGCCGACGGCCCGGCAACCATGCCGACTACCAGAATTTCATCCGCCTCGGCCAGTCGCTGGATGCGGTGCATGTCTGGGGCGGTTATCCAGTCGAGCCGGTCGATATCCACGCCTCGGTACGCCATCTGGATGCCATATCGGACATGCTGACCCTGTCCGACAAACCGGTGCATGCCTACAGTCTCGGCCGCCAGCGCAATCTCGATGCCTTCGAGATGGTCAAGCGGGCGCGCGGCATATCGGACGCCGAGTTTGAGGCGCAGGCCTCCGTGTTCACCATTATCAACTCTTCCTCGCCTTTGCGGCTGGATGCGCCGATGCTGGAGGGGATTATCGAAATGGCGCGGCACAACCAGCCGACAGTATTGACGCCGTTCACTTTGGCGGGCGCCATGGCCCCGGTGACGCTTGCCGGTGCGGTGGCGCAGCAAAATGCCGAGGCTCTGGCCGGGCTGGTGCTGGCGCAAAGCGTGCGGCCCGGCAGCCCCTTCGTCTATGGCGGCTTTACCTCGAATGTCGATATGAAATCGGGCGCGCCGGCCTTTGGCACGCCGGAATATATGAAAACCACCCTGATGGGCGGGCAGCTGGCGCGGCGTTATGGTCTGCCCTACCGCTCCTCCAACGCCAATGCGGCCAATACGCTGGATGCGCAAGCGGCCTATGAGAGCGTGTTTTCGCTATGGGCAGCGGTGATGGGCGGGGTCAACCTGCTGATGCATGGGGCGGGCTGGATGGAGGGTGGCCTGCACGCCTCGTTTGAAAAAATGGTGCTGGACGCCGACTTGCTCGACATGGTGGCCGAGTTTTTGCGCCCGGTGGTGGTGGATGAGGCGGAGCTGGCGCTGGATGCGATCCGCGAAGTCGGTCCAGGCGGCCATTTCTTCGGCTGTGCCCATACGCAGGCGCGCTACCGCAACGCGTTTTTCGCGCCGATGATTTCGGACTGGCGCAATTACGAGAGCTGGCAGGAGGCAGGCTCACCCACTGCCTACGACACCGCCAACCGGCTCTACAAGGAGCGGCTGGCGGGGTTTGTGGAACCGCCGATGGAAGTGGAACGGCGTGAGGCGCTGGCGGAATTTGTGGCGCGACGGAAGGGCGAGGGCGGGGTGAAGACGGATTATTAGGTTGCAATGTATAAATTAGTTTCTACTATGTTCACCATCCAAGTTTGATCTGAAGACATATGAAAAACAATTCTCTGCCCACATTTTATGAGTTTTTCGCTGGCGGTGGCATGGCGAGGGCGGGGCTGGGCAGGCATTGGCGCTGTATGTTTGCCAATGATTTTGACCAGATGAAAGCTGCTGCATATACGGCCAACTGGAGTGATGCTGATTTTCGACTTGGCGACGTTGCCAGCGTAAAAATAGCAGACCTTCAGGGCAAAGCAGATTTGGCTTGGGCATCGTTTCCTTGTCAGGATTTGTCTCTGGCAGGCGACAGGCGCGGGCTTGGTTCGGGAGAGACTCTGAGCCAGACCCGCAGCGGTGCCTTCTGGCCGTTCTGGTCATTAATGCGTGGACTGGTCCGGGAAGGACGCGGGCCAAGAACAATTGTGCTGGAAAATGTTCTTGGTGCGTTGACTTCGCATGAAGGAACCGACTTTGAGACGCTTTGCGCAGCGCTTGTTTCGGCGGGGTACCAGGTTGGCGCGATGGTCATTGATGCCAAATTGTTTGTGCCGCAGTCGAGACAGCGCCTGTTCATTGTAGCTGTAGAAAGTGACCGGACAATTCCGGAAATGTTGTTGAGCGCTTGCCCTGTGGCAACGTGGCATCCGATCCAGATGGTTGATGCCGTGAGGAAAATGCCGCAATACGTCCGCGATCACTGGATTTGGTGGAATCCGGCAATTCCGCCAAAAACGAATATGGTGTTTGCCGACATTGTGGAAGACGATCCCTCCGGCGTTGGCTGGCATAGCCCGGAGCAAACCCGGCGATTGCTCGAAATGATGTCTCCTCTCAATCAGCTTAAAGTCGAGAAGGCTAAAAGACAAAATCGTCCGATGATTGGCTGCGTCTACAGAAGGATGCGCCCGGATAGCAATGGAATACGCCAGCAACGGGCGGAAATTCGGTTTGACGACGTAGCCGGATGTTTGCGCACGCCCGGCGGCGGCTCCAGCCGCCAGACTATAGTGATCGTCAGCGGCAATGAGATGCGGTCAAGATTATTGTCGCCGCGCGAAGCTGCCCGATTGATGGGGCTGGATGACAACTATCTTTTGCCGCCACGATACAATGATGCCTATCATCTAGCGGGCGATGGCGTGTGTGTGCCGGTCGTGCGGCACCTGGCTGCAAATCTGATCGAGCCACTGCTGGATCAACCAGAACAGACGATGATAGCTGCCCAATGAGCATTTCCTATCGCAAAGCGGCCCTTGCAAACCTTACGAATGCAACCGGCGTCTACGCACTTTGCGATCTTGACCAGACACCCATTTATATTGGCCAATCAGAGGACGGAATACGGGCGCGCGTGAACAGGCATTTAACCTCCGCGCGCTCCGACATCATTGCAAATCGTCAAGTGGATGTTTGGGAAATCGCTTGGGTTTGGGCCTGGCCAACTGATCCGCAGAATACACCGGCACTTGAATCGCACATGTTTCATATGTTTGATTCCCAGAAAACGCTGATGAACGGCACCATTCCAGCCCGGTCAGGGGAAGCTGTGAATATTCCGCCTAAGTCGGTTGTTCAAATCATGCACCAGGATGAAATCAAGGCCCGCCTCGATCCGGTCCTGCGCCTACCTCGCCAAATTGAACACTACGGACGCCTTGTCGATCAAGTCCTCATCGTCAAGGACTCCGCACAGATGCGGCGCTCCCTCCGCGCGCATTTCGAGCGCTTGCAAATCTATCACCACTCATTCCTAAAACAGTCGGGACCGGAAATGGTCAGGCCTGAAGCATAGCACCCCCGCAAAATATCCCCTTGTGCCCCAATCTCATATCCGCCAACTAGAATGTCTGCGTGTACAGCCATGGCCGGAATTGCTGCATGAATATCGAAACCACGGTGCCAAAAGTGGCGACGCGCCTCGAAAAATCCGAAATCAAGTCAATCATCCTGGGCCTGCTCGTCGCCATGCTGCTGGCGGCGCTGGACCAGACGATTGTCGGAACCGCCATGCCCACGATCGGTCACGAGCTGGGCGATGTGGCCAATTTGCCGTGGGTTGTCACAGCTTATCTTCTTACCTCCACCGTGGTGACGCCGCTGTATGGCAAGCTGAGTGACATTCACGGGCGGCGGATCATGCTGCTCTGGGCCATCGTCATTTTCAGCATTGGCTCGGTGGCCTGCGCCCTCGCGCCGACGATGCTGGTGCTGGCTTTGGCGCGCGGGTTGCAGGGCGTGGGCGGCGGTGGGCTGATTGCGCTGGCCCAGACCATTATCGGCGACATGGTGCCCCCCAAGGAGCGGGCGCAATATGTCGTCTACATCACCAGCGTTTTCGTCACTTCCAGTCTGGCCGGGCCGGTTCTGGGCGGTTTCTTTGCCGATCATTTGCACTGGTCGTGGATTTTCTGGATCAACCTGCCTTTGGGCCTGCTGGCTTTCCTGATGACCAACAGCAAGCTCAAACGCCTGCCGCGCCACGAGCGGCCGCACCGGCTGGATTTTCTGGGCGCGGGCCTGCTGGTGGCGGCAACGACATTGCTGCTGCTGGCGCTCAGCTGGGGCGGGGTGCATTACCCGTGGAATTCGCCGCCGGTATTTGGACTTCTGGCCGCCTCCATCGTGTCATGGGGGCTGTTTGTGCTGCGGCTGTGGCGGGCGCCAGAACCGCTGATCCCGCTCAACCTGCTGAGCAACCAGGTGGTGCTGACGGCCACGCTGGCCGCCTGCTTTGGCATGGGCACGTTCATCGGCCTGACCATTTACATGCCGGTCTATCTGGAAGGCGTGCTGAAATTTTCAGCCAGCGAGTCCGGACTGGCGCTGACCCCGCTCATGGTGGGGACGGTGACGGGGGCAACGCTTTCCGGCTCAATGATGCCGCGCATGAAACATTACAAGCGCATCCCCATTGCCGGCCTGTCGCTCTCGGTGGTGGCCACACTGGCGCTGGCCATTGCGCCAGCGCATCTGCCCTTCGTGCTGCTGGAAGTGCTGCTGGCCTGCATCAGCATTGGTCTTGGCACCGTGCTGCCGGTGACGACGATTTCGATCCAGAATGCCGTCGAGTTTCACCAGCTGGGGACGGCGACCGCCAGCATGAATTTCTTCCGCTCACTCGGCGGTGCGCTGATTGTAGCGGTTTTTGGCACGATTATTCTGGGCGGCGGGGTGGCCGCCCTCGCCAGTGATTTGCACCGATTGCGCCCCGAGGCGGTCGCCGGACTTGAGGCGGCGTTTCGTCTGGTGTTCGGAGCCTCCTGTGTCGGCCTGGCGCTGACGTTGTGTTTCATTCTGAGCATGGAAGAACGCCCGCTGCTGGACCGGCATGGCAAGAAATGACTGCCAGGGCGCGATGGCAATGTGCCAGCAATCATGCCGGGGGGTTGTCTATATTTATTTCTTCTCGCAATGATATAAGCTCCTGTCGCTGGATATACCTCTGCGGCACGCCTCGGGATTAACCAGTTAAACATGGAAATTAACCAGACAATAGATTGAGTTAAAAAATAACTTCAATTATATTAAAACATTGTTAGTATAGATTAACAAGGTTTTTCAACCGGTTGCGATTGCCTCAAGGAGTATTGCGATGCAGGAATTTCCAATGGCGGGATTTGTCGGCGAGCGGGAACAGGACGATTCCGCAACCGCAGTCATAACACTCCACCCCCGCCACCCCGGTATGATGGCGCGAGGCGCGGCCAGACGGCTGGGGGCACCCTCGCAAAAGCCTGATGTGGCAGCCAGTCTGGAACCGGTTGCGGGACGGCCCCAGCCGGCCGATGCGCCCTATCTGGAGCTGGACCTGTCGTTCAGTCCGTCAGACCAGGCCCTGTGGTGCTACATGAAGCCGGATGGTCCGCCCAGTTTCACGCCCGGCATGGTGCGCGAGCTGACCCGCCTGCACGCTTGGCTGGCCCAGCCGGAGAGGATGCCCGGCCACCAGCGTCCGCGCTTTTATGTAATGGGTTCGCGCATCCCCGGCATTTACAATCTGGGCGGTGATCTGGCGTTTCTGGTGGACAGCATCCGGGCCGGGAACAAAGCCGCGCTGACAAGCTATGCCCATGGCTGCATTGAGGCGGTGCATGCCATTTATAACGGTTTTGGCGCACCGGTTATTTCGATTGGTCTGGTGGAAGGCAATGCCCTGGGCGGCGGGCTGGAGGGAGCATTGTGTTTCCATGTGCTGGTCGCCGAGCGCGGGGTAAAAATGGGCTTTCCCGAGGTGCTGTTTGGCTCATTTCCGGGCATGGGGGCCTATAGCTTCCTGTCGCGGAAGCTGGGTGCCAGAGCCGCCGAACGGATGATTATGGACGGGCGCATCCATACGTCCGAACAGCTTTTCGAAATGGGAATCGTGGATGTGCTGGCCGAACCGGGCCATGGCCGGGCGGCGGTGGAAAAATGGATCGCCGACAACAGGTCAAGGCACGCCCTGCACCATTCGATGAACCGGGTGCGGGAGAGGGTGGCGCCCATTGCTTTGCAGGAATTGCGCGACGTGACGGATATCTGGGTGGAGACGGCGCTGGCGCTTGAGGCCAGTGACCTGCGCCGCATGGAACGCCTGCAGGCCGCGCAAGCCCGCAGCGCCCGGCGCAAATAGCAACGCACCCTCCCCGGACCGCGCACTTCCAGTGCGCCCTGTCCGCCGCAACAGTTTGGCATCATGGAAAACCAGATGCGCCCAACGGGCGCACTGGAAGTGCGGTCCGGGCGGGGCCACCTGGTGCAATCCAGCCGCCCCCCGGTCAGGCCAATCTGGCGCTGGTTCCGGCCCCCTGCACCGCAACGCGACGGTCGGTTCCGGGGGCGGGGTGGTTGCGGTAGGCTTCGAGGGCCGCCTGGGCTTGCTGCAGTTCGGATTCGAGGCGGGCCAGAAAACCGGAGCCGTTTCTGGTCAGCTCCTCCGTGCCGATATCGCGCCATTCCAGGCATGTGGCATATATTTTTTGCGCACCTACATTGGCGGCGCAGGAGCGAAGGGCATGGGCGGAATTGCGGAAACTGTCGGCATCGCGGCTGGCAATGGCTGCAACCAGTCCTCGCAGCACGCTGGCGGCGTCCTCGGAAAATTGGGCGACAATCTCCCGGACAAAGTCAGGCCCGCCCAGCGCCTCTAGTTCGGCCAGCACCGCTTCGTCGACAATTCCGGCGCGCGCAGGTGCAATTCCGAACGGATGGAGCGGGCCAGCCGGTGCTGAATTTCCCGGCTCCAGCTTGCCGGCACCCGCCGGTGTGGCCAGGCTTTGAATGGCAGCCAGCAGGGAGGCTGTGTCAACCGGCTTCATCAAGCAGGCAATCATGCCGGCATCGCGGCATTTTTGCTGGTTGGCTTCCGAGGCATCGGCGGTCAGGGCGATGATGGGCACATGGGGGCCGTTGATTTCGGTAAAATGGTAGAATTTTGTCGCCTCAATGCCATTCATCACGGGC
>JAYVYA010000307.1:0-5164 GCA_043784745.1 Hyphomicrobiales bacterium | reverse complement strand
CTTGCGCGAAAACACCAGTTCCAGGACATTGTCACGAACATCGATCTCCATCTCGTCGCCGGGCACATGCTTCAGCCTGTCAACCAGATTCTGCGGGATCCGCACCGCCGTGCTGTTGCCCCATCTGGAGATTTTCACACGCATGGCAGGCTCCCGGCAAAAAGATATCATCTGGATATCATGCCGCCGCACCCGTCGCAATCAGCGCCCGAGGCTGGCCCGCCTCACACCCTGCTGGGCTGGGGTCTCATCGCCCGGGCTTTTCGCTCGCGGCTGTGGCCGCCGCATAACCGCCGGCTGTGTAGGTGCCAAAACTGAAGCCGCGGGTGAGAAAGGTGACGATTCCAAACGCCAGCGCCACCAGCACCACAACTTCCGCGATGTGAAGCGCTCCGCGCCAGCGACCGGAGCCTGAACTCCCCTCTCCATCCACATCCTGGCCTTCCGCCCGCAATACGGCATCGGCGCGCTTTTGCGCTTCAAGGCTGCGACGCCCGAATTCCTTGCCGCCCGCCATTGTCCCTACCTTTCAATTTTGCCCAGCACGAACCTTCGTTCTAACGCAAACAAGTTTTCGCAACGTAAAAGTCCGTCATTGCACCCTTGCTGGCGGCGATTGTTTGAAGGATGGTGCTGGCGCGTGATCCTGGCATGGGCAAAATGAACTTTACCTCTCTTCCGGCTGTCGAGCTGACCGATGTCGCAGTGGCGTTTGGCACCGGCGCAACAGCCTATCGTGCCGTGGAAAAGGCGGACCTTGTGGTCGGCGAGCAGGAGTTTGTCGCCATTGTCGGCCCCACCGGCTGCGGCAAATCCACCCTGCTGAATGTGGTGGCGGGGCTGCTGGCCCCGGTCCGGGGCGAGGCACGGCTGCGCGGGAAAAAGGTGACCGGCATTGCCGCCAATGCGGGCTATCTCTTTCAGGCCGATGCGCTGATGCCGTGGAAGACGGCGCTGGCCAATGTCGCGGTGGCGCTGGAGGTGAAGGGCGTGCCCGCTGCCCAAGCCCGCCAGCGGGCGCAAGACTGGCTGGCCCGTGTCGGGCTGGCCGGGTTTGGCGGGCGCTATCCGCACCAGCTTTCCGGCGGCCAGAAAAAGCGGGTGGCACTGGCGCAAATGCTGATCCGCGAGCCTGATGTGCTGCTGATGGACGAACCCTTCGGCCCGCTGGATGCGCAAACGCGGGCGCTGATGGGCGATCTGCTGCTGAAACTCTGGTCCGGTGCCCGCAAGGCGGTCATGTTTGTGACGCATGATCTGGACGAGGCGATCGCGCTGGCCGACCGGGTGGTGGTGATGTCGGCGGGCCCCGCCGCCCGCATCATCGCCAGCCACGTGATTGACCTGCCGCGCCCGCGCGCCGCCATCGACATCCGGCTCGATCCGCGGTTTCACGCCCTGCAAAAGGCGATCTGGGAGGATTTGCGGGCGGAATTGATGAAGGCCTATGGGGCGGGGGCGGCATGAGCAAGTCTGGCATTCTGGCGCTGCAAATCATGGTGGGCGTGGCGCTGGTCGCGTTCTGGCATTTTGGTTCCACAATGCCGCTGTCGGCCCTGGGCTTTCTGCCGCAAGGCTGGTTTGAGGAGCCCCTGGCCAAAACCTTCCTGTTGCCGAAATTCTTCTTCTCGACCCCCGGCGACGTGTTCTGGCGCATCGTTAAATTTTTCGCCACCGGGTCGATCTGGAAGCATCTCTGGATCACGCTGGAGGAAACAGTGCTGGCCTTTGTCTTCGGCTCGCTGGCCGGCATCGTCATCGGCTTCTGGTTTGCCCGAAAACCGCTGGTGGCGGCGGTGTTTGATCCCTATCTGAAAATGGCCAACGCATTGCCCCGCGTGGTGCTGGCCCCGATTTTCATGCTCTGGCTCGGGCTGGGCATCTGGTCCAAAGTGGCGCTGGGGGTCACGCTGGTGTTCTTCATCGTGTTCTTCAATGTGTATCAGGGCGTGAAGGAAGTCAGCCCCGTGGTGCTGGCAAATGCGCGGATGCTGGGGATGAACCCGCGCCAGCTGTTCCGCCACGTCTACTGGCCCTCGGCCCTGTCCTGGATGTTTTCCTCGCTCCACACCTCCGCCGGGTTTGCGCTGGTGGGGGCGGTAGTGGGGGAATATCTGGGCGCTGCGGCAGGGCTGGGCTATTTGATCCACGAGGCCGAAGGGGTGTTTGACGTCACCGGCGTCTTTGCCGGTATGGCCGTGCTGGCGGCGTTTGTTCTGGTGCTGGACGGGCTGGTGACTTTGGCGGAGAGGCGGTTGCTGGCGTGGCGGCCGGGGATGGGGTACAATGATACCGTGTAAAATTTAAAATCGCTTTGCATTATTACCGGTCAAAGCAGCTTTGGTGAATTTCCACGCTTGCCCTTGCACTCACGCTTGCCCCTGGAACTTGACATCCCCCTCCAATCCCGCAAATCTCCCGCCCAACAAATGCCCCGGGAGACGCCCCATGAAACGCCTTTTCGCCGCCGCGCTGGCCCTTGCCCTTGCTGCCCCCGCCGCTCTCGCCCAAACCCCCGAAAAGCCCAAAATCACCCTTGGTGTTGGCGGCAAGGCGCTGCTGTATTATCTCCCGCTGACCATTGCCGAGCGCAAGGGCTTCTTCAAGGAGCAGGGGCTGGAGGTTGAAATTCAGGACTTTGCCGGCGGGGCCAAGAGCTTGCAGGCGCTGATCGGCGGCTCGGTCGATGTGGTCACCGGGGCCTATGAGCACACCATCCGGATGCAGGCCAAGGGCCAGGATGTGCGGGCGGTGCTGGAGCTGGGGCGGTTTCCGGCCATCACCATCGCCATCAAGGCGTCGCTGGCCGACAAGTGGAAATCCCCCGCCGATTTCAAAGGCATGAAAATCGGCGTCACCGCGCCCGGCTCCTCGACCAATCTGATGATGAATTTCGTGCTGGCCAAGGCGGGGCTGACACCGCAGGACGTGTCGTTCATCGGCGTTGGCAGTGCCGCTTCGGCGGTCGCCGCCATCCGCAACGGCCAGATCGACGCGCTCTCGCATCTGGAGCCGGTGACTTCCATGCTGGAGCGCTCCGGCGACATCAAGGTACTGATCGATACCCGCACCGAGGAGGGCACGCGCGCGCTGTTCGGCGGTTCCAACCCCGCCGCAGTGCTCTATGCCAAAAACGCTTTCATCGAGAAAAACCCGGCAACGACGCAGGCTCTGGTCAATGCGCTCTACAAGGCGCTGAAATGGATTGGCAAGGCGACGCCCGAAGAGATTGCCGCCGCCGTGCCGGAGGAATATCTTTTGGGCGATCCCGCGCTTTATGCAGCGGCGGTCAAGGCGTCAAAGGCGTCTTATTCACTCACCGGCATCATCCCGGCGGATGGCATGAAAAGCACCAATGACATGCTGGTGCAGTTTGACGCGGAACTGAAAGACAGCGCCGTTGATCTGGCAAAGACATTTGTGCCGGGGTTCGCGGTGAAGGCGGCGGAGATGGTCAAGTAGCACCCCTTTGTGCGCAGCGACACAGCGGGGTTTGCCCCAGCATGATTGACAGGCACACTGCAAACCAAGGGAGACCCCGATGAACCGTCGCCAGATATTGCTTGCCGCATGGGCCAGCAGCCTCGTCCTTCCGGCCTTGGCCGCCAGCGAAACGCCGCTGGATATTGTCACGCAGATTTACAGGGTTTCGGCGGGCAAAAAGGGCGATTACGCCGGGGAATCGGCTTTCAGCGACAAGGCCATACGGGCCAGCTTCTTCTCCAGGGGTTTTCTCGCTGCCGTGGTGAAAATGGAGAAAAAATCGGCCAGCACCAACGAGCCAATTCTGGATTTTGACCCGGTCACCGCCTCGCAGGACCCTTCCGTCAAGCGGCTGAAAATCGGGACCGAAAGCGCCGGGGCCGACAGCGGCATTGTGACGGCCACCTTCTATTCCTTCGACAACAAGCAGCCGACACTCGTGCGCTACCTTTTCATTATGGAAGCGGGCCAGTGGAAGCTGGATGATATTGAAGGGGATGTCGAGGGTGACAAATGGTCGGTGCGGGCCATCACCAGGAATTGACCGCTCTGGCCGAAGCTGGCAAGAACGGCTTTGCCAGATTCCGGATTGAATTGTAACGCTGCGGTTCGTCTGCGCGCCCGCCCGGACCGCAAACCTTCAGCTTCGCAAGTGCCACAATATTTGCGAAACGGAAGGTCCGCGCTCCGGTAGCACTTTGCCCTCACACCATGGACTGGCCGCCATTGGCGGAAAGGGTCGAGCCGGTGATGAAACCGGAATCGTCCGAGGCCAGAAACGCCACGCAGCGCGCAATTTCTTCCGGCTCGCCGAGGCGCCCGACCGGGATGTGCGGGAGAATCGACTTTTCAATCACAGCCGGATCAATCGCCTTGACCATGTCGGTGGCGATATAGCCGGGGCAGATGGCGTTGACAGTGATACCGGCCCGCGCGCCTTCCAGCGCCAAAGCCTTGACGAAACCGAGGTCGCCCGCCTTGGCAGCGGAATAATTGACCTGGCCCATCTGGCCCTTCTGGCCGTTGATCGAGGAAATGCAGATGACGCGGCCAAACTTTCTGGCGCGCATGCCTTCCCACAACGGGCGGGTCATGTTGAACAGCGAGTTGAGGTTGATGTTGATGACGCCATACCATTGCTCGGCGGTCATCTTGTGGAACATGCCGTCCTTGGTGATGCCGGCATTGTTGACCAGCACATCGACCGGCCCCAAATCCTTCTCGACCTCCGCCAGACCCGCCACGCAGGCATCGTAGCTCGACACATCCCACTTGTAGACGTGGATGCCGGTCTCGGCCTTGAAAGCCGCCGCCGCTACATCATTGCCGTGATAGACGGCGGCGACATGGTAGCCTGCTGCCTTGAGTGTTTTGGAAATGGCCGCGCCAATGCCGCGCGAACCTCCGGTGACGACTGCCACACGAGCCATGCTTCTCTCCTGCCCTGATGTTTTGTGAAATGACGGACGGTCCGGCCCCGGAGGCCGGATCATTCGAGTGTGACGCCCTAGCGTTCAACCGTCAAGGCAATGCCCATGCCGCCGCCGATGCACAGGGTCGCGAGACCCTTCTTCGACCCGCGCCGCTGCATTTCATGCAACAGGCTGGTGAACACCCGCGCACCCGAAGCGCCTATCGGATGGCCGATGGCGATGGCACCGCCGTTGACATTGACGATGGA
>JAYVYA010000306.1:0-14138 GCA_043784745.1 Hyphomicrobiales bacterium | reverse complement strand
CTGGCTGCGTCCTGCACGGGTTTCAGTTGCCGCCGCAATCTGTCGTGGCGGGCGATACAGGTTAAACTGCGTCTCGAAATCGGGGCGGTGACGCCAGCCCGCAGGGGGCGGCGCAGGCACCAGGGGGCGCGGTTCTGGCGCATCGGCGGGCGCACTGGCAGGCCGGGGGCGGGCGGATACCGGAGCTACAGCCGGGCCATCCATTCCGGCGCTGGCAGAACGGCCCTGGGACCCGCCGGGGCGGGGCGGGGCAGGCCGGGTCGCCGCAGGGGCCTGCGGGGCTGTCGCCATTTCGGGCGGATGCGGTGGGGTGATCCCGGCCGGCACATTGATTTGGGGCTGGCCTGGCTCTCGCTGATCCGGTCCGGCCCTGGGGAACGCGGGTGGCGGAGCGGGCAGTTCTCTGAAACGATCGGATGGCACCGGCGAAAATGCCCCGGCCTGGCTGCGCCGGGATGGCGGAACAACGGGATTGACCATTTCGGCGCTGGCAGGGATGCGGGATGTTGCGGGAGATGCTGCGGGCTGTGGGGTCTGGATCGTCGCCACTATTGTTGGTTCAGCCGCCTCAACGGCTTCAGATGGCTCGGGAAGCCGGGGCCGGAAAGACGCCACAGGCCGACCCGCCGTTTCACCTGATGCCGGCGGTGGCCCAGGCTCGCGGATGCTGCGCGCGGCGAGATATCCCAACAGGCCACTCATGTGCCGATCAACTCCCGGTAATGGCGACGCCGTATCGTGCCCAGCGCCAGTATGTCTGTCTCGCTCCAGCCATAGGCTGCGGCGATGACATGCACTTCCCCAAACAGGTCGGCGACATAGGTGCCGAGCCGCTTCCAGAGGAATTCGACGATGTCAAAAGGCGAAAGCCAGTGCAATCGGCAGGAAGGGCAGTCACAGGCGAGTGTAATCTCCGCCATTGGATCATGCGCTGCGATGGATGCTTCCAGCGCTGCACCAAGAATTGCCAAAGCATCGTCCGAAACGCCGGCATCATTGCGCGCAGACATTGTATCGCCTGGCCCGGCCGGCAGGATGCAGCGTTGCAGCAAGTGTTTCACCGCAAGGGTTGCTTCTGCGTGCTGGCCGGAGCCAAGCGCGGCGAGATCGGCAGCTGTAGGCAAACGGTAGCCGACTGCCGTGCCATGAACTTGCGCCAGATAGGACACGGCGGGCACAGACTGTCCCTGTGCCGCCATCGCGGCAATTGGAATAAAGGTTTCCAGCAGTGCACCACAGTCCGGGCAATCCACCAGCGCCGCCGCAGAATCACCAAACAAGTGCCGGAAGAGGCCCAGCAGGGCTACATCCCGCTGTCCGACGGTGAGCCCCTCCCGCGCTGCCCTGGCTTGCCCGGCCAGTGCAACGTCCAGCAGCAGCAGCCCGCGTTCGCCCGGCGAGGCATCGTGACCGTCCTCCCAGACCTTCAGGATTGCCAGTGTGAGGTCAGCCGCCATTGCCACTTGTTCCCCATTCGAAGCCAGTCACATCTGGTCAGGTCACATCGCCCGGTTGCGGCCTGTCCTCCCGCAGCGACGCGTCATTGCGGCTCGACGAAGCTTGGTTCCGCCGGTTCCGCGACATCAAGGTCGCGTTCCCAGCCCTCGTTTTCGAGCTTGATGTTCTGAATCAGGACGGCATTGGCATTGGCATCAAGGTCCGCATGGGCCTGGAATTCCGATACCCAGCAGCGAAACAGCTTGTAGGCAATGGCAAGCTGGCCGGCCTCGTTATAGACCTCCAGGATAATGTCCTTGCGGAAGTCCTTCAGCGAGGCCTCCTTGCCAAGGCCTGAACCGAAATTCCAGACCTTGTTGGCCCATTGCTCAAAATCCTTGTCATGGGTAACGCCGCGCTCCAGCATCACGGCCTCATATTCCGAGCGCCCCGGCGACTTCCGCGAACTGGAGGGATCCCCCCCTTCACGGTGCTTGACCACCTCGGTCGTCCGCTTCAGGGCACCCACCTTGCTGACACCGGCGACGTATTTCCCGTCCCATTTCACCCGGAACTTGAAATTCTTGTACGGGTCAAACCGTTGCGCATTGACGCTAAACGAAGCCATGGCTTCCTCCATTGCCGCTAGATGGCGATTTGACCAGCGATCTGCTGAATGCTGATGACAACGAATTCGGCAGGTTTCAGCGGCGCGAACCCGACCAGAACATTGACGATACCCAGATTGATATCGTTCTGCGTGGTGGTTTCCTTGTCGCATTTGACGAAATAGGCGTCCCGCGGGGTTGATCCCTGGAAGGCCCCCTGGCGGAACAGGTTCTGCATGAAGGCCCCGGCATTCAGGCGGATCTGCGCCCAGAGTGGCTCGTCATTAGGTTCAAACACCACCCATTGCAGGCCCTGAAACAGGCTTTCCTCAATGAAAAGCGCGGTGCGCCGGACAGGAATGTATTTGTATTCATCCGCCAACTGGTCAGCGCCGCGCAGGGTGCGCGCCCCCCACACCACCTTGCCGGCGGCGGGAAAGGCGCGCAGGCAATTCACCCCGATCTGGTTGAGAATGCCGTTCTCCGCGTCCGTCAGGCCGATCGTCAATTCCGGCACGCCCACCAGCGAAGCCTGGATGCCTGCAGGGGCCTTCCACACGCCGCGGCTGGCATCCGTGCGGGCAATGATTCCGGCCACGACGCCGCAGGCAACAAAATCTTCCCTCTGATTGTCCCGCAACGGGTTGGGCTGGCGCAGGCGCGGGAAAAACAGCGCGGCATTCTTGCTGCGGATGGGCAGGTTGGCGAAATTCACCTTCGCCGTGGCGCTGTCAATCCAGGTGCTGGGTGCATCGACAAGCAAAAAGGCGCGGCGCTTTTCGCAATAGGCCGCTGCATCCGACAGCAGGCTTTGATCAACATCAGCGCTGGGGGTGTAGGGCGGGATGCAGAGGAGATTGAACAGGTCGGCCCGCTCCAGCGCGAAAAGCCCTTTCTTGCCGGCCTCGGCTCCAACGGGAGTGAAATTGTCCGCCTTGGTCAGCGCAATGCCATTGGAGGCGTCAGCCGCCAGCCGTGCGGCGGCGAGGGCGGCGGTGGCAGCGGTAATTGTCGCGGGCACTTGCGGGTTGGCCGCATTTGCCGCAGCCAGGGCCACCTCGTTCCGGCTGACATCGTCAACGCCTGCCGCGACTGCGGGCAGCGCCGCCGTGGGAAAATCGCCGTCCCAGCGCAGCAAGGCGGACTGGTCCTTCAGCACCTTGTCAATCCGGCGCGGGCTGTCCTTGGCCGAGAGATTGCGAAACACTTCGCGCCCGACAGTCGCACCCGTGCCGTCGATTTCCCGCACTTCGAGATTGAACAGGTCAGCCGGTACAAGCCCCAGCCGCCTCGCAACATCGCCCGCCACGTCAAGGTCAATGCTGGCGCGCAGGCTGGTGGCCCAATTGCCCTTCTGGGCCGCCTCAAACCTGAAATCACCCAGCTTCAGCTTGCTCTTGACCGGCCTGGCGTTCTGTCCGGTCTCCGGATTGTAGAGGCGGACAATGATCGCCTGGCCACCGCCGTTGACGAAGAAATCGCGCACGGCATAGCCAAGGCTGCTTTCGACCCACAGGCCACCGAAAATCCGCTCAAAATCGCCAAAACTGCTGATGGTAACCGGCAGGTCATCAGGGCCGCGCGCCGTCCGGCCGATAAAGGCGGTAATGGATGTCGCAACCCCGGTAATGGTGCGCACGCCGCTGGCAATTTCCTGAACGTAAACCCCGGGGTAGCTGAGAGCAACAGGCATGGCACATGTCCTCCGCAAGTCTGGTTAGCTTCGATATCAGCGCGCGCACAAGCAAAACGGCATGCATCCTGCATGTATTGAGAAAATCAATTGCAGCATATTCTTTCCGCAAGCTTTCCAAGGCACAATTTGGCCGGGCACCTGGCACTCAAAAATTTTAAAGCAGTCATGAAGACTACCCATATCATTAGTCTAATCCAGGAAAATTGATCGCGCAACTCTTTAAATGCGATTCAGGAAAAAATACACGCTGAATTTGGTCATTGCCAGCAGATCACCCGCTGGCAGTTGCAGCCCGCCGGTTCGGCGCGTTTCGCATTCCATGTTATCCATATTATTGCGGTGGCAATAAGCGGGCGGAAGCCCGCGTTCTGGAGAGGGCAAAACAATGCAGCAGGCCTGGCGCTGGTATGGTCCGGATGATCCGGTGACGCTTGATCATGTCAAGCAGGCAGGGGCCAGCGGCATCGTCACTGCGCTGCACCAGATCTATGATGGCCGCACCTGGCCGCTGGAAGATATTCTGGCGCGCAAGGCAATTATTGAAAAAGCCGGGCTGGTCTGGTCGGTGGTGGAAAGCATTCCGGTGCATAATTCCATCAAGATCAACAGCGCCGAAGCGGCCAGATATATCGGGCATTACAAGGATACGCTCCGCAATCTGGCGACAGCCGGGATCACAACTGTCTGCTATAATTTCATGCCGGTGGTGGACTGGACCCGCACCGACCTCAACTGGGAACTGCCAACCACCGGCCAGGCGCTGCGGTTTGATGCGATTGATTTTGCCGCTTACGAATTGTTTGTGCTGCGCCGCCCTGCTGCCGCCCTCGAATATCCTGCCAGCCGGATGACAGAGGCCGAAGCGCGGTTCAAGGCGATGACACCGGAGCGGATCGAGCGGATCGAGCGCAACTTGATTGCCGGGCTGCCCGCCACCGAGCGCAAATTTGACCGGGCCGCGTTCAAATCCGCGCTGGCTGATTATGACGGCATGGGTTCGGCACAGCTGAAACAGCACCTGTTTGCGTTTCTGCGCGAGATTGTTCCGGTGGCACAGGATGTCGGTGCGCGCCTGTGCATCCATCCCGATGACCCGCCGTTCCCGCTTTACGGCATGCCGCGCGTCGTCTCCACCGCGCAGGATGTGCGCGAGATTTTTGCCGCCGCCGATGTGCCCAACAATGGCTTGACCTTCTGCACCGGTTCGTTCGGCGTGCGGGGGGATAATGATTGTCCGGCCATGGTGCGGGAATTTGCGCCGCGCATCCACTTTGCCCATTTGCGCAATGTGACGCGCGAAGCCGATGGCTCCTTCCACGAGGCCGAGCATCTGGAGGGTTCCACCAATATGGTCGCTGTGGTCGAAGCGCTGATGCAGGAGGAGAGCCGCCGCAAGCGCGAGGGCCGCGCCGGCTGGCAAATTCCGATGCGGCCCGATCACGGCCATCTGCTGGCCGATGATATCGGCAAGACCAACATCAACCCCGGCTATTCGCTGATCGGCCGCCTCAAGGGCCTGGCCGAACTGCGCGGCATCATGCGGGCGCTTGAGTATATGCAGGCGGTCTGATGCTCCGAAAAAAAACTTGTTGCGTGCAAGTTAATCGCTGTTAACCTCGCAAATGTTGTAGGCAAAAAGTTTTGAATGTACGGTTTGTCGACATGCAAGCTGGTTGAGTGAACGCGTTGCGGTTTTTATCATGGGTTTGGGCCAGTGGTGCCAGACCCCGGGGATATTGCGCCCGGCATCATTCCTTCAGCCTGTGTTGTGGCAAACCTTGCCGTTTGGCGGGGGCAATTGAATGCGTAAATATTGGCCACCATTCCATTACATGGAACAGAGGAAAGTCAGGCAGGCCCCCGGCCCGACGGCCCCGGGGCCGTTTGTGGAACATTGGGACAATGCGCCCTTCTTCCCGTTCCACAACCCAAACCCCGATGGCGCGTGGGACCGTTCCATCCCGGTGTGGTTTTCCACCTGGCGCGCCCCATCCCACGGTCGCGACCCCCTCGTGTTTGACCTGGCCGGCACCGGGCTGGCTTTCACGCCGCTGGAAACCTCGCAGGCAACCTTTGCCTACCGGGCAGACCAGCCAGCGGTCAGCACCGCCTGGATCGGGGCCGGACAGGGAATTCTGGTTCAGGACCTGCACCCCGCCGCGCTGCAGGTAACAGCCGACGAACTTTTGGGTGCGGTCTCCGGCAATGGCCTGGCTGAACTGGCAGCTCTGGACAGCAATCACGACGGCAAGATTGACGCGCAGGACACTGCCTTTGCCAGCCTGAAAATCTGGCGCGATGCCAATCTCAATGGCGTGACCGATGCGGGCGAACTCGTCAGCCTGACGGTGGCTGGCATCGCCTCGATTGACCTTGCCTCCCAGCAGGACCAGACGGGCGTCTTTCAGAACGGCGTTCAGATTGCCGCCACATTCCGCTTTACCCGGACGGACGGGTCGTTGGGCAATGGCGCGGATGTCAATTTCCCGGCGGCGGGCTATTTCCGCTATTACGTGCCGGCCAGTGACTTTGCATTTGTCGCCGATGCCAGCCTGCTGCCGCAGCTGATTGGCTACGGCATGCTGCCTGATCTTGCCGTTGCGATCACGAAGCGGCCCGATCTGCTGGCCAAAGAGCGGCAGCTGGTTTTCGCCGCCAGTGCCATGAGCGGCAAGGCGTTTGCCGAAGCCTTCGAGCAGTTCATCTTTGACTGGGCGGGCATTGGAGCGCTGGATGCCAGCAGCCGGGGGGCCGGAAATGATGCGCGCCATGTCGCCATCGTCGAGGCGGTCTACGGGCAAACCTGGTCGCAGGCGGGCGGCGACGGCACGGACCCTGTGGGGCGCGGCGCGCGCGAATACGAGCAGATCTATCAGGTCATTCTCGACGAATTCAAGATACGCTTTGCCGCGCAAGTCACCCAGAGTCTCGGGTTTTACGGGGTCGATTCCGCTACCATTGACGCCAGCTATTTCAAGGCCTTCGACCAAATTGGCTTTGACAACCAGAACGACGAGATTGCTGCCGCCCTGCCCGCCCTCGTGCAGGCCGTGGTGGCGGGCGCCCCTGCTGGCGGCGGGGCACTGGATTACTGGGAAAAGGCCCTGCCCATCCTGCGGTGCCTGCGCGGAAACCTGTTCCGGACCGATGCCACACAGCTGGATGCGGCCTTCCAGCCGCTAGCGGTGGCGGCGGGTCTTGCCCTGCCTTTCCGGGAACTGGCAAGCGCCATATTCAATACCAGCCACGTCATCTACGCCAGCTCCGGCCCGCAGACCGTCTTGGGCCATCCGGTGGCAGACCTGCTGGTGGCGGATGAGGCCGGGCACACCCTGTCGGGCGGCGAAGGCAATGATTTTTATGTCTGGAGCAAGGATGTCCAGGGTACGACCACAATATCCGACAATTCCTTTTCCGCCAATGATACTTTGCTGCTGGTTGATCTGGCCCCGGCGGATGTCCTGATCACCCGCAACGGCCTGAGCGATGTGCTGGGCTTAACCGCAATCGCCACCGGCGCACAGATCAACATTGCCCACCAGTTCAGCGACGGACTTGGCGGCAATATCGAGAATTTTGTCTTTGCCGATGGCACAATCTGGAGCACGGCGGACCTGAAGCGCAAGCTGCTGGCGCAGCAAAGCGCCCAGGCTTCCGGCTCGATCTATGGGTTCTGGCTGAGCAATGATGTGCTGGTCGCGGGCACGGGCGACAAATATCTCGACGGCGGGGGCGCGGGGGATACCTATATCTACTCGGCGGCAGGCGGCAATGACACAATCCACGACCCGGAACACTTTTCGCACCTGGTGATGTCGGACATACTGTCGACCGATGCAAGGTTCTCGCGCCTTGGCGACAGCAAGGATTTGCTGGTCCAGATTGCCTCAACCGGCAAGTCCGTCATTGTGCGGAATGAATTCTCGCGCAATTTCGATGGCCCGCTGACCTCCATCGATTTTGCAGACGGGGTGAGCTTTGACGTGGCCAGCCTCAAGCAACAGGTGCTGGCGCAGGCGTCTGCCAGCGGACAAACCCTGATACTCGGGTTTGAGGGCAGCGGCGATGTGCTGGTGGCCGGCATGGGGGACCGCTATCTCAACGGCGCGGGCGGCTATGATACCTATGTCTATTCGGCAGCGGGCGGCAATGATACAATCCATGATCCCGAGTATTTCTCGCGCCTCGTCATGTCCGGCATCAATTCCACCGATGCGACTTTTTCGCGCATTGGCAGCAGCAAGGACTTGCTGATCCAGATTGGCTCTACCGGCAAGTCGGTGGTGGTGCAGAATGAATTCTCCCGCAATTTCGATGGCCCGCTGACCTCCATCGACTTTCAGGACGGGGTGAGCTTTGATGTGGCCCGGCTCAAGCAGATGGTTCTGGCGCAGGCGACTGCCAGCGGACAAACCCTGATACTCGGGTTTGAGGGCAGCGGCGATGTGCTGGTGGCGGGCGGGGGGGACCGCTATCTCAACGGCACGGGTGGAGCGGACAGCTATGTTTATTCAGCAGCGGGTGGCAATGACACGATCAGTGATCCGGAGAGCTATTCCAGCCTGAGCATGTCCGGCATCAATTCCAGCGATGTCGTCGCCTCCCGCATCGGGCTTGGCAATGACCTGTTGCTCACCATTGTGCCGACCGGCAAGACCCTGACACTTGTCAATGAATTCTCCCGCAATCAAAATGGACCGATGACATCGATCCATTTTGAGGATGGTGTGTCCTGGACGCAATCTGACATTGAGCAAAGCCTGATGGCGCAGCAAGCGGCCTCAGGGCAAACATCGATTTACGGGTTCGAGGGTTCGGGCAATGTGCTGGTTGCCGGCACCGGAGACCGTTATCTCAACGGGGCGGGCGGCTATGACACCTATGTCTATTCAGCGGCTGGCGGCAATGTCACGATCCATGATCCGGAGAACCATTCTGTCCTGACCATGGCGGGGATTGCCTCAACCGATGTCGAGATGTTCCGCGCGCCCAATTACTGGGATTTGATCATCAACAATATTGTCACCGGCAAGACAGTGACGGTGGTCGGGCATTTCACTTATGCGCTCACCGGCACGTTGCGCTCGATTGACTTTGCCGACGGGGTATCTCTGGACCCCTACCATACCTATCTGGCGACGCTGAACCATGCGCCGCGCAGCCTTTCCCTGAAGGGCGGGTCGGTCGCCGCCCATGCCGGCGCGGGAACCATCGTGGCAGAGCTGGCTACGCAGGATGTGGATGAAGGGGACGCCCACCAATATGCCCTTGCCGGTCCGGCCAGCGCCCTGTTTGCCATCGCCGGCAACAAGATTGTCGTGGCATTGGGCGCAAATATTGACGCCTCCACCCCGCTGTCGCTGGATATCACTTGCACCGATGCGGGCGGGCTGTCGGTTCGCCGCCAGGTGCAAATTGGGGTCACCGCCCCAGCCGGTGCCCTGGCAGAGCAGACGCTGGCGGCCACCTCCGGCAACAATGTGCTGAACGGGGCCGCCACCGTCAATCGCGTAGACTATTCCGCCTCGGCCACAGCGATCTATGCAGACCTTGGAGTCCAGCGCATCACCCATGACGGCGGCAAAAGCGACCGCTTGAGCAATATCCAGAATATCATCGGCACCAATTTTGGCGACCGCTTTTACGGCGGCCCCGGCGACAATGTCTTTGTTGCCGGCACCGGCCAGAATATCGCCTATGGCATTGGCGGGCATGACCGGATGGACTATTCACGCTCGCAATCTATGCTCTATGTCGATCTTGCGGCCCGGTATGCCCAGCATGACGGCACTACCGACTGGCTGAGCGGGATTTCGGACGTTACCGGCAACAATGCCAGCGGCAACCGGTTTTATGGCACGTCAGGCAATAATGTTTTTACGCTCGGCACCGGGCAGAACATTGTCTATGGCGAGGGTGGCTCGGATACAGCCGATTATTCGCGCAGTTCATCGGTGCTGTATGTGGACCTGGGCGCTTATTACGCCACGCATGACGGGGTGACGGACTATCTGACCGGCATTGCCAATGTGACGGGAAACAATAGTTCGGGGGACCGCTTCTATGGCACGTCAGGCAATAATGTTTTTACGCTCGGCACCGGGCAGAACATTGTCTACGGCCTTGGCGGGGCGGACACCGTCGATTACTCGCAACTCTCCAGCGGCATTTCCGCCGATTTGGCCTATTACATCGTTCGGCATAATGGTACGATCGATTATTTGACAGACATAAGCAATGTGGCGGGATCGGCGGGGGATGACTGGATTTCCGGGCTGGCGGGCGGGCATTCGGCCCTGTCCGGCGGGGCGGGTAATGACACGATCATCGCCCATGGCCATGACACCCTGACCGGCGGCACCGGCGCCGATGAATTCCGGTTTGCTTCTGCCGGGGCAGGGAGCGACCTGATTACCGACTTTATTTCAGGGCAGGACCATTTGGCCGTTCTGGCCCGCGGCTTTGCCGGATTGCAGGCGGGCGATGTTGCCAGTCTGTCAACGGGCAGCGGGGGTCCAGCGGCGATCTTTGGTGCGCAGGCGACGGCCCATTTTGCCTATGACATTGCCAGTGGCCAATTGTGGTTTGATTCATTGGGTGCAGGCAGCGTCCCAACCCTGCTCGCCGGCCTTGGTGCGGGCACCAAACTGCTGCAGGGCGACCTTCTGATTATCTGAGCGGACTGGCCAGACGGCGAAAGGAGGTGATGGGCCCGTAGCTTTTGGCGAGAATGCGGTCTCGCGCCTCGCGCAAGGGTTCGCTGGCCACCATCATATGATGGCCGTTGGCGTGCAACACCCTCTCGCCATCCTGCATGATGCCGACATGCCCGCGCCAGAACACCAGATCACCGCGCTGCAACCCCGCCAGATCATCCCCCACGGCGAGCGGCTCGCCCAAGGCCGTTTCCAGCATGTCACTGTCACGCGGGGCGTAAAGCCCCGCCGCATCCAGCGAAACCTGCACCAGCCCGGAGCAGTCCAGCCCCATTGAGGTCTTGCCGCCCCATAGATAGGGCACATGCATGAATTGCTCGGCACTGGCGACGAAATCAAATGCAAACGCATCAATCTGGCTCACGTGCTTCAGCTGTATGAAACCACCCTCCGCCAGAACCCCGAACTCGCCGCGCTTTTCCACAAGGCTGAGCCGCGCGCCCAGCGGCAAAGCCAGCAGCACCGGATGCTTGATGCTGGCACCGGGCCAGACAAAGCTGCGCGGCACCGCGACGCGATGGGTCAGGGCGGCGTCCGCAGAACCCAGCGCATTGGCCGGGCAGTAGCCGACATAGCCATCGCGCAGCAGCTGGCACCAGGCCCAGCCTTCATGGTCCTCATAGACCATCACATCCTCGCCATAAAGCGCCTGCGTTTGCAGGCTGGCTTCCGGCGAGGGGTCACCGCGCAGGCCAATCACCTCCTCGCGCACCCGCATCCTGCGTCCGGCGACAAAGCTGGCGGCTGCTACCTGCCCCTTGAGATGCAGCGCGGCAAGGTCCGGGCGGGCCGGGGTAAGACGCAGATCATATTGTGTCACCGGTTCATCTCCCCGCCCCTTGCCACCACCAGATCCCCCAGCTTTTCCACATAAAGCGCGCCTTTGACCGTGCGCTGGATAATCATGTTGCGCCGGTCCGCCTCATCGCGGCGGCGGTTGACCAGCTGATACCGGGTCATCGCATCCAGCGCGCGGGTAATCACCGGTTTGGTGACGGCCAGCCGTGCCGCCAGCCCCCGCACGGTGTGGGGCGGCTGTTCGAGATAAACGGTGAAGAGAATGGCCAGCTGGCGCAAGGTAAAATCATCCATGGCATCGGCCTGGGCCAATCCCACCAGCCCCAGCGCCACTTCATGCATCAGCTTCAGCGCCTGATCCGGCCGCATCTCGACAGGCATGACATCCGCCATTCGTTTCGTTGCCGGATTATTCACTGGTTTGTCGCCCTGTGCAATATCCGCGTCAGTTTTTCCGGCAGCGTTCCTCGATCAGGCCGTAGAGCAGGCGCGCGCCCTGGCTTTCGCCACCTTCCGGCCGGCCGGGCCGGGCCGTCGGCGTCCAGCCATAAATGTCAAAATGCACCCAGGCCGGCGTGTGCTCGACAAACCGCCGCAAAAACAGCGCAGCGGTAATGGAACCGGCCATGCCGCCAGGCGGGGCATTGTTGAGATCGGAGATTTTGCCATTGATCCAGCCGTCATAGGCGTCCCACAGCGGCAGACGCCAGACCGGATCATGGGCGGCGGCGGAATGGCGGGTGATGTCGGCGGCCAGCGCTTCGTCCATGGTGTAGAACGGTGGCAGGTCAGGGCCGAGCGCGACGCGGGCGGCGCCAGTCAGCGTGGCAAAATCAAGCAGCAGGTCCGGCCTGTCCTCGTCCGCACAGGCCAGCGCGTCGGCCAGGATCAGCCGCCCCTCGGCATCGGTATTGCCGATTTCCACGGTGAGGCCCTTGCGGCTGGGGTAGATATCGCCGGGGCGGAAGGCATTGCCGGCGATGCAGTTTTCGACAATCGGCAGGATCACCCTGAGCCGCACCGGCAATCCTGCATCCATGATCATTGAGGCCAGGGCCAGCGCATTGGCCGCCCCGCCCATGTCCTTCTTCATGATCAGCATGCCGGCATCGGGCTTGATGTTGAGACCGCCCGTATCAAACGTCACGCCCTTGCCGACCAGCGTGATTTTTTTCGCGCCGGGAGCGCCCCAGGTGAACTCGACCAGCCGGGGCACCTGCGCCGAGGCGCGCCCGACGGCATGGATCAGCGGGAAATTCCGGGCCAGCAATTCATCCCCCCGGATCACGCGGGTCTGCGCCGAATGCCGCGCCGCCAGCGCCAGAGCTGCCGCCTCCAGCGCCTCCGGGTTCATGTCATTGGCAGGGGTGTTGATGAGATCGCGCGCCAGACACACGCCGCGCACCATGCGCTCCAGCCGGGCAGCATCGACGCCAGCGGGTGCCTGCAATTGCGCCTGCGGTGCAATGTTGGCCTTGTAGCGGGTGAAGCGGTAGAGCGCGAGCAGCCAGCCCAGTGCAGCATGTTCTGCATGGTGCGGGCCATTGGCGAAGGCATAGGTGCCCGGCGGCAGCAGGCCCGGCAATTTGCCCGGCAGGAACGGGTCACGGACCGCGCCGCCTTCAAGCCCAAAAATCACGCAGGCCGCTTCCGCCCCCTGCCCCGGCACCAGCAGATGCGTGCCCGGTTTGGCGGAAAAGCCCATGAGTGCAGCATGATCCGCTGTGTGCGGCGGCAGGCGGGCGCACAGGCCGTTGAAGTTTTCGCTGGTGGCAAACCAGACGGGGATGGCGGCCAAGGCTGGATCGGCAAAATGGACGGACATGGCATTTTCCAGTGCGGGCGCGTGTGCGGGCATTAACCCTCCATTAGGGTTAACGCATTATTTCTTAACAAAGCATTCCTCCAGACGCCCGCACCGGGCAGGCAGCGCAAAATGGCTCCGGCTTTCCCTCGGCATTTGGTCAAAACAGCTCTGCCCCTTGCCCTCGTGCTGGCACTGGCCCTGGGCGGTTGCAAGAGCCTGGGCGACGTCACCGGCTCCATCGGCAATGAAAGTCTGCCGCAATCCACCGAAAGCCTGCGCGTCTGGGCCGAAGAATGGGGCAAGAAATATGAGGCCGACCCTGCTAGCAAGCTGGCCGCCCTGAATTACGCGCGGGCGCTGAAAGCGCTGGGCCAAATCAATCAGGCCGCCGCCGTGCTGCAGACCGCCGTGCTGCGCCACCCCACCGACAAGGAATTGATTACGGCCTATGGCAAGGCGCTGGCCGATGCCGGGCGCTTGCAGGAGGCGGTGCCGGTGCTGGCCAGCGCCCATACGCCGGAGCGGCCCAATTGGTCGGTCTATTCGGCGCAGGGCTCGGTGGCGGACCAGATGGGCAACCATGCGCAGGCGCAGGAATTTTACAAGTCCGCGCTGGAAATCATGCCGGGCGAGCCGGGCGTCCTGTCCAACCTCGGTTTGTCCTATGCCTTGTCGAGGGATCTCGGCCGCGCCGAGGAAACGTTGCGGCAGGCCGCCGATTCGCCCCGTGCCGATGCCCGCGTGCGGCAAAATCTGGCATTGGTGCTGGCCCTGCAAGGCAAGTTTGACCAGGCCGAACAATTGTCCCGCCGTGACCTGTCGCCCGAGGAAGCCCGCGCCAATGTCGCCGCCATCCGCCAGATGATTGCGCAATCCAACACCTGGCGGGAGATCCAGAAGCTGGGCGGGGGCAAGGGCAAGCCGGGGGGGCCGGTGCCTGTGGCTGGCTGAGTGGACGCCCGGACCGCGCACTTCCAGTGCGCTCTGTCCGTTGCGCCAAGAATGGCGGGTTTGGAAATATGTGCCGCCGCGCAAGAGCGCACTGCAAGAGCGCACTGGAAGTGCGCGGTCCGGAC
>JAYVYA010000305.1:0-16152 GCA_043784745.1 Hyphomicrobiales bacterium | reverse complement strand
GCCGCCGATGCGCGACGCGGTGCCGGTGAAGTGGCGCGCCACCAGGCTGCGATCCAGGCCGATTGCCTCGCACACCTGCGCGCCGCAGTAGCTCTGCAGGGTGGAGATGCCCATCTTCGACATGACCTTGAGCAGGCCCTTGTCGATGGCCTTGATGTAGCGTTTGACCGCCTCGTAGCCATCGACTTCCTCGGGGAAATCTTCCACCATCGCCGCCAGGGTCTCGAAAGCAAGGTAGGGGTTGATCGCCTCCGCGCCATAGCCGGCGAGGCAGGCGAAATGGTGGACTTCGCGCGCTTCCCCGGTCTCGACCACGAGGCCGACGGACGTGCGCAGGCCCTTGCGGATCAAGTGGTGGTGCACCGCAGCGGTGGCCAGCAAAGCGGGAATCGGCACCCGGTCCGGTCCGGTCATCCGGTCGGACAGGATGATGATGTTATAGCCGCCATGCACCGCCGCTTCCGCCCGGTCACACAGCCGCCCCAGCATGTCGGGCATGCCCGCCGCACCGCGTTCGGTGGCAAACGTGATGTCGAGCGTGCGGGTGTCGAAGGTTTCCTCCAGCTGGCCGATGTTGCGGATTTTTTCGAGGTCGGAATTGGTCAGGATCGGCTGGCGCACTTCCAGCCGCTTGCGCCGGGCATTGCCTTCGAGATCAAAAATATTGGGCCGGGGTCCGATGAAGGACACGAGGCTCATCACCAGTTCCTCGCGGATCGGGTCAATCGGCGGGTTGGTCACCTGGGCAAAGTTCTGCTTGAAATAAGTGTAGAGCAACTTGGACTGGTCAGACAGTACCGACACCGGTGTGTCCGTGCCCATGGAACCGACAGCTTCCTGCCCGGTGACCGCCATCGGCGACATCAGCAGTGTCAGGTCTTCCTGCGTATAGCCAAAAGCCTGCTGGCGGTCGAGCAACGACACATCGGTGCGCGAGGCGCGGGCCGCCATCGGCTTCAAATCTTCCAGCACAATCTGGGTGCGCTTCAGCCACTCGCGGTAGGGGTTGGCAGCCGACAGCGTGGCCTTGATCTCGTCATCCGAGATGATGCGGCCCTGCTCCAGATCGACCAGCAGCATTTTGCCGGGCTGCAAGCGCCACTTGGTGATGATCTTCTCTTCGGGAATCGGCAAAACGCCCATTTCAGAGGCCATGACGACAAGACCATCCTCGGTCACGAGGTAGCGCGCCGGGCGCAGGCCGTTGCGGTCCAGCGTCGCGCCAATCTGGCGGCCATCGGTAAAGGCGACGGCGGCGGGGCCGTCCCACGGCTCCATCAAAGCGGCGTGATATTCGTAGAATGAGCGCCGGTCCTCGCCCATCAGCGGATTGCCGGCCCAGGCTTCCGGGATCAGCATCATCATCGCATGGCTGAGCGAATAGCCGCCCTGCACCAGAAATTCGAGCGCATTGTCAAAGCAGGCCGTGTCCGATTGCCCTTCATAGGAGATCGGCCAGAGCTTGGAAATATCCGACCCCAGCAGTTCCGAATGCACCGAAGCCTGCCGCGCCGCCATCCAGTTGACATTGCCGCGCAGCGTGTTGATCTCGCCATTATGCGCCACCATCCGGTAGGGATGGGCCAGCGACCACGACGGAAACGTGTTGGTGGAAAAGCGCTGGTGCACCAGCGCCAGCGCCGAGGTGAAGCGTTCATCGCGCAAATCGGCGAAATAATCGCCGAGCTGCGTTGCCAGCAACATGCCCTTGTAGACTATGGTGCGGCAGGACATCGAGACGGGATAATAGCCCCGGGTCCGCGCATCATTCAGCGCATAAATCTTGTTGGAAATGACCTTGCGCAGGATGAACAGGCGGCGCTCGAACTCGTCCGCGCTGGCGGTCGATGCGCCGCGCTGGATGAAGACCTGACGGCACAAAGGCTCCGTCGGCTTGACGCTCTCGCCCAAAACGGAGGAATCTACCGGCACATCGCGCCAGCCCAGCAGCTTCTGCCCTTCGGTCGCGACCACTTCGGACACGATCGCTTCAATCAGCGCCCGGCCCGCCGCATCCTTGGGCACAAACAGGAAGCCAATACCGTAATCCCCCGCTGCTGGCAGCACGAAGCCGAGCCTGGCCGTCTCGGCAACAAAGAAGTTATGCGGGATTTGCACCAGCATGCCACAGCCGTCACCGGCTTTCGGGTCCGCACCAACGGCCCCGCGATGGTCGAGGTTGAGCAGGATTTCGAGGCCCTGGGCGACGATGGAATGCGACTTTCGGTTGTGCATATCGGCGACAAAACCGACGCCGCAGGCATCATGCTCGTTGCGGGGATGGTAGAGGCCCTGCGGTTCGGGCAATCCGTGGTTGTAATTCGAGGTCATGGCAGGCATTCCTTCAGGCGAAACAAGACGGGTCGAAGCGGAGTCGCGTTTGGGCGCGCTGCGCTTGGCGCTGGCGTCCAAACCGGTCCCGCTGCCTCTTGTTTCCGGGCCCATGACACACTCCTCGCACGGATTGCGCCGACCGAAAATGGTCAGCGACACTGTCCTATCTCGAACGCGCGACAATTGCAAAAATGCGGGCGTTCCACAAGCGGTCAATGCGGGTTTGCAATAATTTTTGATCCGGGCGAACCGCCGCGATCCAACGATTGTTTGCGCGGGCAGCGACCCTCCCCGGTCAGTGGAAACCGTGCTGCCGCCACGCCAGCGCCAGAGACCGTGCCAGCCTGGCCAAATCCGGCAGCATTGGCAGGGACAGGCAGAAAATCGCGGCATCCAGCTCGTGCAGGCCGCGCACAATTTCCGGGCGGGCGAGGGCGGCGCGCCAGCGGGCAGGGTCGGCGCGCTCCAGTTGCGCCAGGGCCGTGCGGAAAGCCGCCGCATTGCCGGCTTTTTCCGCTAGCTGCAAATCGCGGAAGGCGGGTGGCAGCGGCGCAATCGCCCGCCACCAGCGCTGCGGCCATTGACTGGCGCCAGGCAGCAGCAAACCCATTGCCAGCATCCAGCCAAATCCGCCCGCCCCTGCCAGCAGCGCCTGCCACGACAAGATGGCGGGTGCCTGTGCGGCCGCCCGCTCGCGCTCTTCGCCGAGCGGATTGACAAAAGCCACCCGCTGTTCGGCCACCGCCGCATCGCGCATCACCCGCGCCTCCACATCAAACCACGGGATATGGATGGCGGGGAGTTTTGAGGGCTGGTCATTGGCGGGGCGGATATTGTAGCGCCAGGTGACGCGGGCCACAGGCGCATTTTCGGTAATCAAGGTCTCGCGTTCCACTGGCCCGGTAAAGACGATGATTCCGGGCGCGCGCAGGCTGGGCGGCGGCGGCAGGCGGTCCGCCGTCATGCCGGTGACTTCCAGCACCAGCTTGCGTTGCGCGGTTTCGCTGAGACCGATATGGTCCGGTTGCGGATCCCAGCTATCGGTGATTTTGACCGACCGGGCTGGCAGCCACCATGCGCCCGCCGGGCCAATGCCGTCATGGGCAGCTACATCAAGGTCCAGCGAATTGGAGACATAATCAGCCTCTTCCCGCTCATTCCGGTCGGTCACCAGCGTGACGTGGCGCACGAAGGCAGCGATGGTGAAATGGCCGGCGCGCTGCGGGAATATCGCCACCTTGCGCTCAATGCCGGGTACGAAAAAGCCGTTCATTTCAACTGTGATGGCCTTGTCGATGCCAAATTGCTGCCAGTCGAAATTGCGGAAATCGGGCTGGCGGATATCGTGCAGGGCGATATTGGCGCGGATGGCAGACCGCATGGTGACCACCAGCATTTCCCCGACATAGGGCGTGGCACGCGGCAAATCGACGGTGCCGACCACCTGGCCGAGCGGAAGACTGGCGGGGGCTGGCTGGGCATGGGCGGGGACAAGCAGCGTGCAAAAGCCCGCGACCAGCAGCGCCGCCCGGGGTCGCAGGCCTACCAGCCCGCCCCTGCGACACGTCTCATTTGCCAGGCTGCCCGGATTGTTGCGGCGCAAAGGGAGGGCTGGAAAGCCTGCGACCTTGGGAACGGGAGTTGGGCTCATCTGTCTTCCCCGCTTGCCAGACGCCCGCCCCGGCGGCGCTCCTGCTCGGCCAGCAGGCGCAGCTTGACGTATTTGCCGGGATCGTCGGGCAGGCTGGCCAGCCATTCGGGCGTAGGCAGCACGGAATGATGGTCCATCATGCGCTGAATCCGGCGGTTGTTATTCTGCATGGCAGTGGCGACATCCAGAACCATGCCACCCGATTTGCCTGCCCCTGCCCCGCCACTGGCCGAACCCCTGGCCTGCCCGTCACCTGCGGCTTCGGCCTCCCCGGCATCTTTGCCGGTCTTGCCGATTTTGCCGCCGCCCTTGGAGCTTTTGGCCGAGATGCCTTCCTGGCTGCCGGCAAAACCATTGCCGGTGCCAACGGTTTCCCCGTCCGAGGCTGGCACGACATGGCCCTGGCGTTCTTCTGTCGCCAGTGAATCCGCCCCTGCGGTGCCGGTGGAGCCAGTAGCCGGCGTGCCGCTGCCAGCCAGCGCCGTCACCAGCGCCAGATTGAAGCGCGCGTCCTCATTTTCCGGCTCCAGATCCAGCGCCGACTCATAGGCCTCCATCGCCCCGGCATAGCGGCCCAGCCGCGCGAGGGCATTGGCGCGGTTGTAGGCGTATTGCGGCTGGTCCCCAAAGGCGTCGAGCGCGGCCTGCCATTGCCCGGCGGCATAGAGGGCCGCGCCTTTTTCTGCGGGACCTCTGAAAAGCAAAGCGGCCAATGCGGGCTGGCCAAGGGCCATCAGCAAATGTCCGGGCAGGGCGGGGCCAGCCAGCCAGAGCGCGAGCGCTGGCAGCAACAGGGCAATGAGCAGGGCCGGGCGCTTCATGCCGCGCTCCTGCGGAAAGAGAGCAGCAGCGGCAGGGCAGCGGCCAGCAACAGCCATTGGCCCAGATCCCGAAAAGCCAGAACGCCAAGGCTGGAAGGGGCGAAATGCAGGCTGGAACGGCCTGAAATGGCTGAAAGCACCAATCCGGGCCGCCCGGCATCGCCCGACACCCCGCCACCGCCCGCCGCCAGCGCGGCGACGCCCCTGCGCCGCGCCGCATCGCCCGCCTCATTCTGTGGCAAAAACAGCGTGTGCAGCGTGCCGCCTGCGCCAGCCAAAGCCCGCGCCTCTACAAGGGCACCGGTGCCGCCACCCGAACCCGCCGTCACCAGCACCACGTCACCGGCCAAAATCTTCGCCTCCGCCAGAATTTTACGCGCGAGTTCCAGCGCCCTGTCCGGGCGCTCGCCGGGATCGGGCATGGTCTCATTGTCCAGCGCAAACAGCAGGCTGGTGGTGGCGGCGGCATCGCTGGTCAGCGGGCTGGCCAGATAGGCATCCCCGCCATAGAGGATCAGCCCCAATTGCCGCCCGCCGGACACTTCCAGCACCTGTTGCGCCGCCGTTTGCGCCTGTTGCAGCATATGCCCCTGCGTGGCAGCGGCGGAAAGGTCGATCACCAGAATACTGGCATCAAGATTGCGCAGACTGTCGCGGTGCGCGCCGCGAATGGCCGGACCGGCCAGGGCGAGGATGATCAGCAGGCTGGCGGCAAACAGGCCGCTGGCCTTCGCGCGGCCCCCGCCCGATGCGGCACCCCTTTGCAGCAAAGCCTGCATCAGGCCGGGGTCCATCGCCCGCTCCCAGTCGGCCAGCCCCTGCGCCCCGGCGCGGGTGAAGCCAAAGGCCAGCATGGCCAGCGGCAAAGCCAGCAGCCACAAGGGGCGCAGCAGCGCGACGGAGTCCAGCACGATCATGCCGCCCCCCTCTGCCTTCCCGGCCAGTGGCGACCTGAAAATGAGCCGGCAAGCGCAGCCAGCAGCGCCAGTGCGGCGGGCCAAATCCACAGTTCGCGCCAGAACAGGCCCGGCGGCGCGAGACTGTCTCCCGCCGCCAGTTTCTCGATGGTGCGGGCCGCCGCATCCAGCTCTGCGGTGGTGCGGGCGCGGAAGGCGGAGCCGCCACCGATCGCCGCCAGATTTTGCAATGCCTCGAAATCGACAGCGTCGGCATCGGGCACATCCTCCGAGGTATCAATCACGCCAAGGCCAATGGTGAAGATTTTGATGCCCATGGTCCTGGCCAGCTGCGCCACGCCGACCGGATCGGTGGTGCCGGCATTATTGGCCCCGTCCGACAGCAGGATGATGATTTTGCCGGGTGCCGGAGATTCCGACAGGCGCTTGAGCGCCAGCCCCAGCCCCTCGCCAATGGCGGTAGAGCGGCCCACAAGGCCAATCGTCGCCTCCTCCAGCACCCGCCCGACGGCTTCGACATCATGGCTTAGCGGCGCGGCGGCAAAGGCGCGTTCGGCAAAAATGACGAGGCCGATGCGGTCGCCGGCGCGGCGGCGGATCAACTCACCGCCGACATGCTTGAGCACGTCAATCCGGGCGGCCGGCACGCCGTCCAGCTCGAAATCTTTCGTCGCCATGCTGCCGGACAAATCGAGCGCGAACATGATGTCCCGCCCCGAGGCAGGCAGCGCCGGGCTGGGCGCAACCATGCGCGGCCCCGCCAGGGCCATAATCAGAGCGGCCCAGGCCAGCCACGCCAGCCATCCCGCCCGCAGCCTGCGCCCACCCCGCCCCGCTGCCGCGCTACTTTGAAGCAATAGCGAATCCGGCACCAGCAAGGTACCCGATGCAGCGCGCTGCACAGGCGGCAACAGCTTTACCAGCAGCGGGAGAGGCAGAAGCAGCAGGGCGAGGGGGAGCGAAAACGCAAAGCCGCTCATCGCTTGATGCCCGCGAAGAGTTTTTGCAGGGTTCGCTGCACGGCCTGCGGGTCCGGCAGGCTACCGGGGCGATACAGCCCTTCAGCGAACCAGCGGCCTTCGTCTTGCGTGAAGAATGTGGTGGCGAGGTGATGGTCGAGACGGGCGGGCCATGCGGGGCCGGGGCGTTGCGCCTTGTCGTCCAGCCGCTCCGCCACGCTCCGCAACACCCCCGCCTGCGCCAGCAGCCACTCGCCGGGATCATCCCTCCGGCTCGCCGCCAGAGCCGCCAGCGCCTCGCGCCGCACCCGGCCCCGGCGGGCCAGCCAGGGCCACAGCGCCAGCGCCAGCGCCGCTCCGGCCACACCCGCCAGTAGCAGCGGCAGCGCGGCCTCGATGCCCGGCCCGGCATGCAGGGGGCGCAGTTTTTCGAGCAGGGCCGCCGGGTCAGCCATGCAGGCGCTCCAGTGCCCGGGCCATATCTTCGGCCTCCAGCCGGGTGTCGAGAACCAGGGCGCTGGCACCCAGCCTGTGGAGGCGCGCCACCCGTTCGTCCGGCTTGCCGCCGCCGCTGCCTACCTCCATCCACCCGGCCTGCCCGCGCATGGTCAGGTAGGGATAGGCCCCGGCGGGCGGGCCGATCTCGAAGGCATCTTTTGTCAGGACAAACTGCAAATCATGTTTGCGGGCCATTTTCTCCACCTGCGCCTCAAAACCGGCCCCTTCCCCGTCGAGCGAGGTTGCAACGATGATGCTGGCTCCGTGTCCTGCCAGTTCGGCGGCCTCTTCCAGCACGGCGGCCAGACTTGGCCCTTCTGTGCCGCGCGCCGCCAAGGCCTCGCCATGGGCCTGCACCATTTCGCCAATCAGGAGCAGCATGGCCCGCAGGCCGCGTCCCGGCCGGGAAAACCGGGTGGCACCGGCAAGACCCGCCACCAGCCCGGCGCGTCCGCCCTCGGCAATGGCGCGCCAGCCGAGCAGCGCCAGCGCCTCGCCCGCCGCCACCGAGCGGAAAACGCGGCGGGTGCCAAACAGCATCGGCGGACGGAAATCGGCGACCAGCAGGGTGGAGCGCTCGCGCTCGTCGCGAAAGGTGCGCACATGCGGAATGCCGGTGCGGGCGGTGGCATTGCGGTCGAGGTGGCGGATATCGTCGCCCTCCGACCACAGCCGGATGTCGTTGACTTCCAGCCCGCGCCCGCGCCGCTTGTGGACAATACCTCCAGGCAGATTGGTGCGGGGCAGGAGGGTTGGCGGGCGCATGCGCGCGGCAAGGTGGCGCAGCCGCAGCAGAGCGTCGGTCTCCAGTTCTGTGCCTCCACCCCCGCTCACAGCGGCTGCACCTGATGGAGGCAATCTGCGATGAGCTTGCGCGGGCGGTCGCCCTCTGCCTGCGCCCGCCAGGTGAGGATGGTGCGGTGGGCCAGAATGTCCCCGGCCAGTTCCGCGACATCGGCGGGCACGACATAATCGCGCCCCTGCAACCACGCCTTCGCCTTGCTGGCCGATGCCAGCGCCAGCGAGCCGCGCGGCGAAGCGGGATGTTCCACCCGCGCTGCCAATGGCCCGGCGGCAGGCTGGCGCGGCGCGGTGACAAGGCGCACGATATAGTCCCGGATGGCGGGGGAGAGATGCACCGCCATGGCAGCGGCCTGGGCGGCGGCGACCTCCTGCGGCGTCAGCGCGGTGAAAACGGCACGGGGCGCGCTGGAGGCTTCCCGCTCAACCAGATCGAGGATCAGCCGCTCGGTGGCGGCATCGGGCAGTTTGACTTCGACATGCAGCATGAACCGGTCGAGCTGCGCTTCGGGCAGGGGAAAGGTGCCTTCATGCTCGATCGGGTTCTGCGTGCCAACGACCATGAACGGCAGGGGCAGGGCATGGGTGACGCCCGCCGCCGTCACCTGGTGCTCGGCCATGGCTTCCAGCAGGGCCGATTGCACCTTGGGCGGGGCGCGGTTGATTTCATCCACCAGCACCAGCGAATGAAAAATCGGCCCGGCGGCAAATTCGAACAGGTTGCGGTCCGCCCGCCAGACCGAAGTGCCGGTAAGATCGGCGGGCATCAAATCGGGCGTGCACTGGATGCGGGCAAAGGGCGCATTGAGCGCCTGTGCCAGCAATTTCACCGCGCGGGTTTTGGCCAGGCCCGGCGCCCCCTCCACCAGCAAATGCCCGCCCGCCAGCAGGCCGACCAGCAGGCGTTCCACCAGCACATTGGCGTGAACAAGACCGGACTCGAGCCAGAGCTGCGCCTCCTTGAAGCGGGCCTGAAGCGCGGATCGCGCCACTTCCGCCTCTGGCACTGGTTCAGCCTTGCCCATTCCGGAAATCCCTCTCCCTGGCACCACGACAGGTGACGTGGTTTTGACAGCATGATTGAACGGATGGGCGGGGAGATCAAGGGCGATGGACGTTCAGGGCCTACAGCATCGGCACGTGCGGTGCTGCATCGGGCGGCAGGATGCCGGTGCGGCGCGGATCGTCCATGATTTCGAAGCCGGTCCGGCAGGGCACAAAACCATTGGCGCGATAAAACCCCAGCGCGCCCGGATGGTCAAAATTGCAGGTGTGGACGAAAAAGCGCGGCACCCCGCGCTTTTCCACCTCTGTGATGGCCGCCTGCAACAGCCAGGCCCCGGCTCCTTGCCCGATCAGCCCGTCGAAAATGCCGAAATAGGCCAGCTCGACCACGCCTGATTCGCGGAAATCCAGCTCCAGCAACCCGGCGTCCGCGCCTGCGTGCAGCAGCGCAAAGGCCAAAACATTCGCGTTGTCCAGCAACCCGGCCAATTCCGCCGCTGCCATCCGCAGCCGCCCCTCCCACAACCAGCGATGCGCCAGCACGCGATAAATCGCCAGGTAGCGCGCGGCATCCGTCCCGCGCAGCGGCTGGAGCGACAAGTCATGGCGCGCGGCCAATGCTTTGGCGGGATAGGGCGCGTGCATGTCCAGCCAGGTGACGGAATTGGCCAGCTTTCCGGGCGGGAGAATGGTATAGCCATCGGGCGGAAGGGCATTCATGGGCGGGCCTGCGCGGGAGCAAAACGAATTCTCCCTTGCCCTGCCCCGGCGTTCTGCGCCACAACAAAATCATGAATTTTGCCAGCGACAATATCACCGGCGCAAGCCGCGAAGTGCTCGACGCCCTCGTCAAAGCCAATGCAGGCCCGCAGCCGGGCTATGGCGCAGACCCGTTCAGCCAGCGGGCCGGGCGGCAATTGCGCGAGATTTTTGAAACCGATTGCGCGGTGGCGCTGGTGGCCACCGGCACGGCTGCCAACGCGCTGGCGCTTGCTGCCCTCAGCCCGCCCTGGGGCGCCATTTTCTGCCACGAGGCCGCCCATGTGAATGTAGATGAATGCGGCGCGCCGGAGTTTTACAGCGGCGGCGGCAAGCTGGTTGGTCTGGCCGGGGAAGCGGGCAAAATCACCGCCGCCAGCCTCGCCGATGCCCTGACGCGGTTTCCGCGCGGCGTCATGCACCATGTCCAGCCGGGGGCCCTCACCCTGTCGCAGGCGACGGAAGCCGGCACCGTGTATACCCCCGCCGAAATTACGGCGCTGGCCGTTGTGGCACATGGCGCGGGCATGCACGTGCATATGGACGGCGCGCGGTTTGCCAATGCACTGCTGACCCTTGGCTGCACCCCGGCGGAAATGACGTGGAAGGCGGGGGTGGATGCCCTCTCGTTCGGGGCCACCAAGAATGGCGCGCTGGCTTGCGAGGCGGTGATGTTCTTCCAGCCGGAGTTGGCGGCCAATTTCGCCTTCCTGCGCAAGCGCGGCGGCCATATTCTGTCCAAAAGCCGGGTTTTGGGCGCGCAAATGGCGGCCTATCTCGACGATGACCATTGGCTGAACAATGCCCGCCACGCCAATGCCGCCGCCGGGCGTCTGGCGGCGGGGCTGGCCGCCATTCCCTTTGTGCGCCTGCCGTGGCCGGTGGAGGCCAACGAGGTGTTCGCCATCGTTCCCGCCCGGGTGGATGCGGCGCTGCGGGCGGCGGGGGCGTGGTATTATCCGTGGTCTGCCCATGTGTTGCTTGCCAGCCAGCAGCCCGCCGCCAGGGAGACATTCATCCGCCTCATCACTTCGTTCCAGACCGGCGCGCAGGAGGTCGCAGAATTCATCAAAACTGCCCGGGAAGCCTGATTTCGTCTCAACCTTGCCGCAATCCCTAGCGAAACCTTGCATCATTGCAGGTCGCCGTCGCGCGGCCATCCGTGGAGACAAAGCAGATGAATGGCACCGCCCGGGCGTTTTTGGCAGGCGCAACCCTCATGACCTTGCTGGCAGCATCCGCCCTGCCCGCGCAGGCGCAGCTTTTCGGCTTTTTTGGATACCGGCCCTTCAGCGATGCACAGCCGGTCACTCAGGGCATCGGCCCGCGCGATGTGCGCGCCATTGTTGCCGATGAGGGCATGCGGCTGGTGGACCGGCCCTTCCGCAACGGCAATGTCTGGGTGGCTGACACGGTCGATGATCGCGGCTGGACCCACCGGCTGATCATCAACGCCTTTTCGGGCGATATCGTCCAGAGCTTTGGCCGAGGCCAGGCGGTGCCGCCGCGTCTTGCGGCCCCCGATGCGCCACCGCCGCAACGCCAGATTGCCCGCGCCGTGCCGGACGAACCTTATGTCATCCCCGGTATCGGCAGCGGCGAGCCGCTGATCAGGACTGTGCCCAAACCCAAGCCGAAAGCGGCAAAAAAGCCGCCTGCTGTGGCCCGCGCGCCGGTCGAGAGCCGCCCGCTGCCAGCGCCGGAAACGCAGATTGTACCCCAAACGCCACAGATTGTTGTGGTGCCGCCCAAACCGGATGCCCGGCCCGCGACCGCCGCGCGGACGCCCGCTGCGAATGACGTGAAAAAGCCGGTTCGGCAATTGCTCCCTGGCTATGCGCCGCCAAGCGCCATGATTCCCAGCCCGCCGCCGGAAGCCCCGGCCCGGCCGGTGGAAACGCCGCCCGCGCCGCAGCCCGTCGCCGCCGTGCCGCTGGCCATCCCGGCCCCCGCCGCCCCGCAGGTCAATGACGTGCCGGTGACGCCCTTGTATGAGGCCCCCGCCAAACCAGCGGGGGGCAAAGTGAACGATGTGCCGGTGGCCCCGCTGGACTAAACTCGCCTCTGGCATTTCCGCCCAAACCATCCTACATTGCCAATGCGGTGCTGCGGGGCGCGTGTGGATCAAATCCCGGGGCCTTATCGATCCCAAAGGGAGCTGTCCCTGATCTCGTCCGTGGACTTGGTCACATGGCGCCCACCTACGCTGTAGGTACCCGGGTTCGATATCCCACGGCTTCTGTGGCCCGCACCTTTTTAGCTGGACCGCGCACTTCCAGTGCGCTTCTTCATCACCTCTCACGGAATTCCCGCCTTGACCAATCCCGTTGATGCGGCAAAGGGCGCACTGGAAGGGCGCAGTCCGGGAAGCAAGACCCTGCTTCGCCAGCAGGCCCTCGCCGGTCGCAAGGCGGTGCCGCCAGAGATCGCGCAGGCTTTTGCCGCGCGGCTGGCGCAGGATGCGCCCAAGCTGCTGGCCCATCTCGCCCGCCAGACCGTCTCCGCCTACTGGCCTATCGGCAGCGAGGCGGATACGCGGCCTTTGCTGGCGGCACTCGCCGCGCACGGGTTTGCCACCGCCCTGCCGGTGACCGGTGCGCGCGGAACGCCGCTGGTGTTCCGGCTGTGGAGAGACGGTGACCGGCAAATCAACGGGCAAATGGCCATCCCCGAACCAGCGCCCGACCTGCCAGCGGTGGACCCGGACATTCTGTTCGTCCCCCTCGCCGCATTTGACCGGCGCGGCCACCGCATCGGCTATGGCGCGGGCCATTATGACTGCACGCTGGCGGCGTTGCGGGCAAAAAAGCCGGTGCTGGCGATTGGCCTTGGCTTTGCTGTTCAGGAAATTCCTCAGGTGCCCGCAGAAGCGCATGATGCAAAACTCGATTTCGTGCTAACCGAGCGCGAACTCGTCGATTGCAGGACATAAAGGCTTCATGCGCATTCTTTTCATCGGTGACATCGTTGGCCGCTCGGGCCGCGCGGTGCTGTTCAACCGGCTGCCCGAAATCCGCACGCGCTGGAAACTGGATTGCGTCATCGTCAATGGCGAGAATGCGGCGGGGGGCTTTGGCATTACCGAGGTGATTTGCGATAATTTTGTCCAGGCCGGGGCCGATGCGGTCACTTTGGGCAACCATGCCTTTGACCAGCGCGAGGCGCTGGTGTTCATCGCCCGCCAGCCGCGCCTGATCCGCCCCCTGAACTATCCGCCGGGCACGCCGGGGCGCGGCGCGGCATTGATTGACCTCCAAAATGGCGCGCGGGTGCTGGTGATGAATGTCATGGGCCGGGTCTTTATGGACGCGCTGGACGACCCCTTCGCCGGGGTGGAGCGGGAAATCGCCGCCTGCCCGCTGGGGCTGGCCTGCGATGCCATCGTCATTGACATGCATGCCGAAGCCTCCAGCGAGAAACAGGCAATGGCGCATTTTGTCGATGGCCGCGCCTCGCTGGTTGTCGGCACCCACACCCACGTGCCCACCGCCGACCACCAGATTTTGCCGCACGGCACCGCTTTCCAGACCGATGCAGGCATGACAGGCGATTATGATTCGGTGATTGGCATGGACAAGGATGAGCCGTTGCGCCGCATGACGCAGAAAACGCCGGGATCGAAATATGAGGTGGCCACCGGGCCGGGAACGCTCTGCGGCCTGGCCGTGGAAACCGATGACCGCACCGGGCTGGCCCTGCGCGTCGCCCCGGTGCGCCTCGGCGGGCGGCTGAGCGAGGCGATGCCGGGGTTTTGGGAAATGTAGGGGGGGCGGTGACCGCCCGGAGCAGGAACCGCCAAAAGGCGGTCAGCGACCGCCTCTGCAAGGCACCCGCCACCTCCACGCAAAAGCGGGCGGGACGCCTGCGATCCCGGAACCGCGACCGTCCCGGTCGCCCCTCCGGCCGCTTCCATGGCTATTCATGCCGCTCCATCGCCGAATGCCTGTGCGTATCGCGCATGAACAGATAAACGCATAGAGAAACGGCAATGCAGGCGGTGAGGTAATAGGCAAACCAGATTTCGTGGTTCTGCTGCTTGAAATACAGTGCCACTGTTGGCGCGGTGCCGCCGAAGATCGACACCGTCAGCGCATAGGGCACGGCAATGCCGGTGGCGCGCACGGAGGTGGGGAAAAGCTCGGCCTTCACCACGGCATTGATCGAGGTATAGCCCGACACAATCAGCCATGCCGCCGCAATCAGCAGGAAGGCGGTCAGCGCGTCGCTGGTGGATTGCAGCGCGGTCAGCAGCGGTATGGTCAGCAGGGTGCCCAAAACGCCAAAGCCAATGAGCAGCGGCTTTCGGCCAATCTTGTCCGAGACCAGGCCGTAAACCGGTTGCAGGATGATGGCGAACAGCAGCGATCCCGCCGTCACCAGCGTCGTCTGGTCATCATTCAGCTTCACCGACAGTTTGAGAAAGGTCTGCATGTAGGTGGTGTAGGTGTAGAACGCCGCCGTGCCGCCCATGGTGAGGCCGATGACCAAAAACACTTCACGCGGATATTTCAGGAACGACCAGACCGGGGGCCGGGCCCTGGCCTTGCCGGCGATAAACGCTTCAGTCTCGTGCATGTCCCGCCGCATCAGGGCCGCGACAATGGACAGCAATGCGCCAATGGCGAAGGGGATGCGCCAACCCCATTCTGTCAGCTGGTCCTTGGTCAAAAACACTTTTTGCAGCAGCAACAGCACCAGCACCGCGCAAAGCTGGCCGCCAATCAGCGTCACATATTGAAAGCTGGAGTAAAAACCGCGCCGCTTCGGGTCCGCCACCTCGCTGAGATAGGAAGCGCTGGCCCCATATTCGCCGCCAAGGCTGATGCCCTGGATGATGCGCGCCACGTAGAGCAGCACGGTGGCCCAGATGCCGACCATGTCGCGCGTCGGGGCGCAGGCAATCAGCAAGGAGCCAAAGCACATCATCATCACCGATGTCATCAGCGACAGGCGGCGGCCGTAGCGGTCGGCCATGGAGCCAAACAACCAGGCCCCGATTGGGCGGGCGAGGAAGGACAGGGCGAAGACCACGGCTGCATCGAGCTGCTGCGTCACCGGATCACTTTTGGGGAAGAAACTGGCGGCAAAATACAGGCTGAAGGCGGCATAGGCGTAGAAATCGTACCATTCAACCAGATTGCCAACCGAGCCGACGAAAATTGCCTTCAGCCGCCGCCGCATGTCGGCATAGTCAAAGGCCTCGCCTGTCGCATCCGCCATGATTTCCCCCAAAGTTTATGCTTTGTTTGTGACTATACGGTAGACCTTTGGCGCTGACTACCGGGCTGCGCCTGCCATCTCCGGCCAATGCGCGCGCGTTTCCTTGTCGCCACTGCGGGGGTTCCATGTCCATGCTTTCAGGTTTCGCCATTTTTGCGCTGGCGGTGCTGCTGTTTGTGCTGGTGACGCTGATGATGGCGATCCGCCAGGTGCCGCAGGGCTTTGCCTTTACGGTGGAGCGGTTCGGCAAATATTCGGACACACTGCAACCCGGCCTCGGGCTGATTGTGCCATGGCTGGACCGGGTGGGCCGCAAGGTCAACATGATGGAACAGGTGGTGGATGTGCCCAGCCAGGAGGTCATCACCCGCGACAATGCCTCGATTACCGTCGATGGCGTGGTGTTTTTCCAGATTCTAGATGCCGCGCGCGCGTCCTACGAGGTTTCCAACCTCGAAATCGCCCTGCTCAATCTGGTGATGACCAATGTGCGCACCGTGATGGGGTCGATGGACCTCGACCAGCTTTTGTCGCACCGCGACGAAATTAACATCAAACTGCTCAATGTCGTCGACAAGGCGGTGGAGCCGTGGGGCATCAAGACCACCCGCATCGAAATCAAGGACATTGTGCCACCCAAGGACCTGATTGAATCAATGGGCCGCCAGATGAAGGCCGAGCGCGAAAAGCGCGCCAATGTGCTGGAGGCCGAAGGCTTGCGCCAGTCCGAGATTCTGCGAGCCGAAGGGCGCAAGCAGGCATTGGTGCTGGATGCCGAGGGCCGCAAGGAAGCCGCCTTCCGTGATGCCGAAGCGCGCGAACGCCAGGCCCAGGCCGAGGCCACCGCCACCGGCATGGTTTCGGAAGCCATTGCCAAGGGCGATCTTGCCGCGCTGAATTATTTCATCGCCGAAAAATATGTGAAGGCGATTGACGCTCTGGCCAAATCGCCCAACCAGAAAACCTTCATCATGCCGCTCGACATGGCCTCGCTGGCCGGAACTCTGGGCGGCATTGCCGAAATCGCCAAAGCTTCGTTTAGCGGCAATGAGGCGGTGGCGAGCGCTAAAAAGCTGGTCCCGCCCGTGGTGCCAGCAGCGGGGACACGCTGATGGACGCGCTTTTTGCCACCCTTGGCGGCAATGCCTATGGCTGGGAATGGATCGCACTGGGCTTTGTGCTCTGCG
>JAYVYA010000304.1:0-3140 GCA_043784745.1 Hyphomicrobiales bacterium | reverse complement strand
TGTCGTCCCTATGCGGTCTTGCTCCCGGTGGGGTTTGCCGTGCCGCTCACATTGCTGCTCGCGCGGTGCGCTCTTGCCGCACCGTTTCACCCTGGCCGCTTCCGGGGAAGCGGTGGTTTGTTTTCTGTGGCACTTTCCCTGGGGTCGCCCCCGCCGGACGTTATCCGGCACCGTTAATCCATGGAGCCCGGACTTTCCTCTCCCCTTGCGGGCAGCGGCCATCCGGCCGACTGGCTGTGCGGGGATAGGCGCGCGGGCCGGGCCGGTCAAGCCCTCAAGTGTTGGCGATCAGCCGCAGCGCCTTGGCACAATAGATTTTGTTGGCCGCACTCAGATGCTGGGCGGCGGTGCCGGACTGGTAGCGCATTAGGGCGAGGCACGTGTCACCCTTGGCCTCGCGATAACCAATGGCCAGATATTTCATGCCGAAATGCAGATTGGTCTCCGGGTCCAGCAGGCCAGCGGGGGGGCCGGCATAACCCACGCCCCGCGCAGTCTGGAGCCGGATCTGCATCAGGCCATAATTGCCGGCATGGATGATGCGGGCATTGTAGCGGCTCTCGATCCGCACCACAGCCTCGCCGAGCGGGACCGGAATGCCATGGGCCCCGGCGTGCCGGGCGATGAGCGCATGAAAGGCCGCGCCCTCGTCGCGGACCGGGCGGGTTTTGGCACTGCGGTCGCGTGGGCCACGGGCATGCCGGGCAGCGGTTTTTACCTTGCGCCCGGCAGCGGGCAATGGGAATTGGACGGCCGACTGTTTTGGCTCCGGCAAAGGCGCCGTTTCCTGCGCCAGAATCTGCCCGCCAACAGTCAGCGCAAGGCCGAACGCCAGGCTGGCTGCATGGGATTTCGTCATTCAAAAATTTCCTGGGCAATGAGTGTCATCGAAGGATGTATTCAACCTGAATGAGGCATCAAAGCGGCAAAGGGATGCCTGGATGATCGGGTGGGTTGATCCGCCAGCGTGAAACATTGGTGTGGAGACTGGTTTTGCCACAAAATAATCATCACAGGCTGCAGTTGCGCCATCTTTGCAGGGAACCAATCCGCGCTCGCGGGGTTTACGTCGGGCAGCCCGGCTATTGCCGCCAAGGCTGAGGCCGCCCGACAAATTGCTGCCGTTATGGTCCGGTTAGCATGTGTTCGTGGCGAAAACTGCGGCGACGTTCAAGCGCGCTTCTGGCGCAGATCTTTATGGGGAATCCCGATGATGAAAGCCTTCGCCTTGACCACAGCCCTCGCTTCAGCGCTGGCGCTGGCGGGATGCAACAGCAGTAACCAGGGCGACCGCACGGTGGGCGGTGCCGTGCTCGGCGGCGTCGCCGGTGCCGTCGTTGGCGGAGCAGTCACAGGGCGCGCCGGCGGCGCAGTGGTAGGCGGCCTTGTCGGTGCCACTGCCGGTGCCGTCATTGGTGCCAATTCCGGACCCCGCCAGCGCTGCGCCCGCACCGGCTATGACGAATATGGCAATGTCGTCTGCGTCCGCTATTACTGAAAAATGCTATATCAGCTTGCATGAACCTTGTTGATTCCTGCCATGCCAGCCGCTTTCAGCCCTCGCCCAACCATGGCGAGCGGCTGGGGGCGATTGATTGCCTGATCCTGCATTACACCGGCATGGCCGACGATGCCTCGGCCCTGGCATGGTTGTGCAACCCGCAATCGCAAGTCTCCTGCCATTATTTTATCCGCGAGGATGGCGATATCCTGCAACTGGTGCCAGAAAGCCGCCGGGCCTGGCACGCTGGCCACTCGTTCTGGGCTGGGGTGACGGATCTAAATTCGCATTCTGTCGGGGTGGAGATGGTCAACGGCGGCCATGCTTTTGGCTCGCCGCTGTTTCCGCCCGCCCAGATCGCCGCCGTTGTGAGGCTGTGCGCCGATGTTGCAGGGCGGCACGCTATTTCCCCGCAGCGAATTCTCGCCCATTCCGACATCGCGCCGGGCCGCAAGCAGGATCCGGGCGAGTTGTTTCCGTGGCCCGGGTTGCACAGCCACGGCATCGGACACTGGGTCGCTCCGCATCCCGTCGCGGACGGGCGGTTTTTCAGTCTTGGCGACAACGGCGCAACCGTAAAAGCCTTGCAGGAACGGCTCGCCAGGTATGGCTATGGTGTCGAGCGCACGGGGCTGTATGATGGCGCGACGCAAGCGGCGGTAGCGGCCTTCCAGCGGCATTTCCGGCCCGCTCGCATCGATGGCATTGCCGATGTTTCGACGATGGCCACCTTGCGCGACCTGCTTGCCCACTTGCCGAATGCGCTGCCTGTCCCATAATCTGCTCGCGGAGGATTTCATGGCCAATTTGCTGATTACCGGATGCAATCGCGGCATCGGGCTTTGCCTCACAAGGCTGGCGCTGGCGCGGGGGGACCATGTGGTCGCCACGTGCCGGAATCCTGCCCATGCCGGTGAATTGCAGGCTTTGGCGACAAAACATCCGGGCCAGCTGGAGATTTTGGCGCTGGAAATGTCTGATGCCCCGGCAATCAAGGCGTTGGCGGGCAAGCTGGGCAAACGGTCGCTGGATATTCTGATCAACAATGCCGGCATCATCGGCCCGGCGCGGCAGTCCACGCTGGACATGGATTTTGATGGCTTTGCTGAAACGTTTGCGGTGAACACGCTGGCCCCCTTGCGGGTCGCACAGGCTGTGGTGCCTTTGCTGCGCAACGGCGGCCACGGCAAAATCGCCACCATCACCAGCGGCATGGGCTCCATGTCCTACGCCCGCTCCGACCGCATCGCCTATCGTGCCAGCAAGGCGGCGGTGAACAAGGTGATGCAGGGGCTGGCGACCGACCTGAAGCCGATGGGCATAGCCGTGGTATTGCTGCATCCCGGCTGGGTCAAGACGGATATGGGCGGGGCCGGTGCCGATATATCGGTGGAAGATTCAGCGGGCGGCATTCTGGCGCAGATTGACGCGCTGACGCTGGGGCGGACCGGCGGATTTCTCGATTTTGCCGGACGGGTGATGCAGTGGTGAGGGATCAAGCCCGAAGGGCCTCCGGTGAAACACTGCTGGGTTTGTCCGCTCGCGCATGTTGGCATTGTTGCTTAAAATCAATCGACGACGTTCTTCCACCCGAAACCATCGCCTCAGTGCGTAACTAATGACGACCGACCCCCGCCGA
>JAYVYA010000303.1:0-12943 GCA_043784745.1 Hyphomicrobiales bacterium | reverse complement strand
ACGATTTAGCAAACCGTTGCCTTCAGCCTCTCGGCCACATCTCCGTTGGATGTGGAATATACCGGGCGCGGAAAAATTGCCAGAGGGGACAGGCGATTATTTCTGGCGCAGTCGGTAGCGGCGGTCGCTGACCGCCAGGTGCCGGGTGCCTTGGGTTTGGGCAAAAGACGTGGCGCTTTGCGGTCAGCGACCGCGACTACAGGGTCAGCACCTGCGACGGCATCTGCCTTTCCACCTGCAAACATGAACGCTTCTTCACACTTCTATACAGGCCGTTAACGACGCTGCCCCACCATTCCGGCAAAACCGTTGCCAGATTGCAACACTGGCTGGAGAAAGGCTTTCGTGCGGCGGTTTTGCGGCAAAGATTGATTGAAGCCCGGCCAAGCTAGCGTATGGTGATTTTGCGAACGGGGTCTTCCTTTCGCTGAGTCGGATCGAAATATCTGGAAAGCTGATTGGCCGTGTGCCCCAGCCCCGGATGTTGCGATCCAAGTCAGGGGCCAGGGGCGCTAATTGGTTCGAACGCGGCGAGGCCAGCTGGTCTAGCTGCCTCGTCGATACAAAAAGCAAAACCAAATCCCAATTGGGTTTAACATTTAACTGGAGGTTTCACTATGAAGCTCGCAAAGAGTCTTCTCCTCGGCGCAACGGCAGCAGTCGTCAGCGTCGCAGCTGCAAACGCAGCCGATTTGCCCTCGCGGACCAAGGGTCCCGCGGTGGAATACGTCAAGATCTGCGACTGGATCACTGCGGAAGGCTTCTACGTCATCCCCGGCACCGACACCTGCATCCGCGTTGGCGGCTATGTCCGTGCGCAGTTCGATATCCGGTCGACCAAGAAGTATTTTGGGTCCAGCGGCACGTTTGGCACTGGAACTGGTCCGTCCAATGTGGCCGCTGCTCCCGGCGTAACTCCGATGTTCGCCAACATCACCTTCTCTGAAGCAGCTCAGGACTCCATCGGCGGCACCGCTCGCGGCACCATCGTTCTCGATGCCCGCACCCGCACCTCCTACGGCACCCTGCGTGCCTTGATTGCGGCTGAAGGCAACCACAAGTTCGGCAACCAGAATGGCGGCGGCCCCGGCACCGGCACTTCGGGCAGCTCGTTCGGCGTGGACAAGGCCTTCATCCAGTGGGCTGGCATCACCGCAGGCCGTGCAGAATCGTTCTTCGAATTCTGGGACGCTTACGGCGACAACACCTATGTCGGCATCCGCGGCTCGGCCAACTCGTCCGACCTGTTTGCCTATACCGCAACCTTCGGCGGCGGCTTCCAGGCGACCATTTCGGTGGAAGACCCGATTGCCCGTCGCAACGGCAGCTTGCAGTTCGTTGGCACCGGTCCCCTCGGCGCGGTTGTGAATACCAACCCTCTGGGCGCTTCGACCAATGGTGGCGCCAAGGTTCCTGACGTGGTCGGCAACTTGTATGTCGAACAGTCCTGGGGCCAAGCACAGGTGTCGGGTGTGTTCCACCAGTCCCGGTCAATCTCCCTCGGTACTGTCGCTCCTACTACGACCATTTCGAAGTCGGTTTCCGGCTTCGCTGTCCTCGGTGGTGTGAAGATCAACTTGCCGATGCTTGCGGCTGGTGATTTCCTGTTGCTGCAGGGTGTATATGCCAGCGGGGCCAGCTCCTATCTGGGCGTCAACGGCGATTCGAATTCCCCCACTGGTGGAGGCGGTTTCCGTCGTCAACAGGCTGATTTCACCTGGAATGTGACTAATGGTCAGACCCAGAAGGAAAAAGGCTACAACCTGATCGCCGAACTGCGTCACTACTGGACCCCGACTGTCTACCAGGGCGCGTTTGCTTCCTACACCAAGATCAACTCTGGCTCGAACGCCAAGGCGATTGACTGGACTGTTGGCGGCGTCGGCAACTTCACCCAGTGGTATGCTGGCACCCAGATCGTTTGGGTTCCGGTCAAGGGCTTCTCGATTGGTGTTGAAGGCATGTATGTCAATACCAAGAACAATCTGGCTGGCGGCGTTGCGCGCACGCTGACCCCGGTTGGATTCAGCACCAGCAACGACAGCTTCATCGGCCGTCTGCGCCTCAACCGTTCGTTCTGATCTGATCAGCACGACAGGTTAAAATCAGCCCCGGCGCCCGTGCGCCGGGGCTTTTTCGTGCGCGCAATGCAGCGGAGATTGCTGACCGCCGGGGGTGCGCGGGACATCCAGGCAAGGCCGGTGACACCTGGCGGTCAGCGACCGCCGCTGCGTGCCCGTTCGCCCCCCGGCACAACCTGCGATAATTTCGCTTGGATTCACTGCGGCGGCGTTCTAACATTCTGGTTTAACGACAGGCACAGTCCGGGCATTTTTTCGGACGCAAGTAGCCAGGGTTGCATTGGGAGATTGCGCATGTGGGGTGCCAGCCGATTCACGCCGGGGCTGCTCGGCCTTGGGCTTTTGTGGATACTCGCCAACGCGATGACCAATTCCGGGGCAGGCAGGGACCTTGCCGCCCGCGCCACTGCCGCCGTGACACCGGGCCTGATCGACAAGCCCGCAATCAGCATTTCCGGCCGCGATGCACTCCTGTCTGGCACCGCCTTTTCCGGAACCTCCGCCGCTGCCGCCAAAGCGCTGGTCGATGCCGTGCCCGGCGTGCGCCTCGTCGCGGCTGATACCAAGCCGCTGGGCACGGTGACGCCCTATGCGTTTTCCGCCATTCGCGAGGGAAACAAGCTGGTGCTCACCGGCAATGTGCCCGACCCCGCCGCGCGTGACAGCCTGGTCGCCGCCGCCAAAGCCGCCATGCCCGGCGTAGCGATCGACGACAAGCTGGCCTATGCCGCCGGTTCCCCCGCCGGATTTGGCGGCATGGCCACCTATGCGCTGGCCGGCCTCGGCAATCTGGCCAAAGGCCAGGCCGGGCTGAGCGATGCGGCCTTCAGCATTTCCGGGGAAGCCGCCTCCGCCACAGCGTTTGAAGCGGCAAAGGAAGCGCTGAAAAAAACCGCGCCCGGCATGACCCTGGCCAAGGCAGAGATTTTGCCCTCGGCAGACATGCTCGCCAAAGCCGCCGCCGATGAAGCCGCGAAGGTTGCCGCCGTCAAGGCCGCTGCCGATGAAGCCGCGAAGGTTGCCGCCGATGAAGCGGCCAAGGCCGCTGCCGCCAAGGCCGCCGCCAATGAGGCCGCGAAAGTGGCCGCGGCCAAGGCCGCCGCCGACGAAGCGGCCAAGGTTGCCGCTGCCGATGAAGCGGCCAAGGCTGCTGCCGCCAAGGCCGCCGCCGATGAAGCCGCCAGGCTGGACGCCGCCAAACCGGCGACTGGCGATGCCATTGCGGCGGTTGCGACGACCGGTGAAGTGGACACCAAGGCCTGCCAATTGCTGCTGAACCGGTTTCTGTCGGACGAAATCATCAAGTTCCAGACCGCCAGCGCGGAAATTGATCCGGACTCAACCGGCATTCTCGACAGGCTGGCGGACACCGCCCGCCGCTGCCCGAAGTCGAAAATCGAAATTGCGGGCTATACCGATTCTGACGGCGAGGCTGCTGCCAATGTGGCGCTTTCCACCCGCCGGGCCGGGGCAGTGGTTGCCTATCTGGGCAAGGCCGGTCTCGATCCCAGCCATCTGACCGCCAAAGGCTATGGCGAGGCCAATCCGGTTGCGCCCAATGACACGCCGGAAGGCAAGGCTAAAAACCGCCGCATTGAATTTGTCGTGCAGGATTAATGGGGGCAGACATGTTTTATCTGATTTCGACGTACTGGATCTGGATGGTGCTGGCACTTGTTTTGGGTGCCGTGGCGGGCTGGCTGATTGCCGGGCGCGACACTGGCTGGTCGCGGATCGCGCTTGGCCTGTTCGTCGCGGGCCTGGTTGTGGCCGTGCTGAAACTGTTGCCGGGCAGCTGGGGCTTGTGGCTGGAAACGGCGCTGCTGCTGTTTGCCAGCTACATGATTGGCGGCTTGCTCGCTTGGCTCTACAAAGGCAAGGTGGCCAGCGGGCCCGCCACCTCCGCCGCTTTGGCTGGGGCTAGCCTCGCAGCGGCGCCTCGTGCAGTGGCGGCACCCGCCCGCCCAACTCGCTCCTTCCCTGGCATGAAACCCGCCGGTTTGGCCGGACCGATGGATGGCAAGGGCGATGATCTGAAGCTGGTCAAGGGCATTGGACCGAAAAACGAAAGCATTCTCAACGGTCTTGGCGTTTACCAGTTCAAGCAGATTGCGGGCTGGTCGGCTGATGAGTGCAAGTGGGTCGGCCATAAAATCGCGTTTCCGGGCCGGGTCGAGCGCGAGCTTTGGGTTCATCAGGCCCAATTGCTCGGCACGGGCGAGGACACGGAGTTTTCCAAAGCGGTCAAATCGGGCACTATCAAGCTGGATGCCAATGCCGACAGCCCGCTGGGGGAAGCCGAAATTGTCCGCCTGGGCACGGATATAAAAGCCCGCGCCGCCGCTGCCGATTCGGTTAAGGCAGCCGAAGCGAGCCGCCTCGCCACCGCCGCCCGCAGCGCGGAAGCCGCCCGCATCAGCGAAACGACCAAAGCCGCCGAAGCCGCGCGTCTGGGGGAAGCTGCCAGAGCTGCTGAGGCGCAAAAGGTTGCCGTGGCCGCGGAAGCCGCGAAGGCTGCGGAAGCGCAGAGGCTTGTCGATACTGCGAAGGCTGCGGAGGCACACAAGGCTGCCGAGGCTGCCAAAACCGCCGCCCCGCATCCGGGTACGCAGCCTGCCAGTCTGGCGGGTGCCGATGCAGGCAAGGGCGATGAGCTCAAGCTGATCAAAGGGATAGGGCCGAAGAATGAAGCGATACTTCACTTCCTTGGCATCTATCATTTCAGCCAGATTGCCGATTGGAAGGCTCCGGAGGAAACTTGGGTCGGCCATCACATGGCGTTTCCGGGCCGGGTCGAGCGCGAACATTGGGTGGCGCAGGCCCGGCTCCTGGCTGCGGGAATGGACACCGACCATTCGCGCGGCGTCAAGGCCGGGACGATTGCCGTGGATGCCAGCGCCGATGCGCCGTTGAGTGATGAAGAAGCGGCCAAACTCCAGAACGCCTTGCCCGAAGCCATGGCGGCGGTAGCGGGCGAAGACAAGTTTGAGGGCAAGCGCCCGCTGGGTCTGGTCAAGCCACGCGGCAGCATGGCGGATGATCTCAAGCGGATCAAGGGTATCGGCCCGCAAAACGAGGGCCGCCTGCAGGGTCTGGGCATCTGGCATTTTGACCAGATTGCCGCCTGGACCGCCGAGCAGGTCAAATGGGTCGGCGGCTACCTCGCCTTCCCCGGCCGGATTGACCGCGAGGAATGGATCAAGCAGGCCAAAGCCCTCGCCGCCGGGAAAACCGGCGGTTAGGCTGGATCGGCCAGTGCGATGAAACGGGCGATCCGCTCCAGCGAGGGCAGATCGGCCAGCAGCGGTGCATGGCCCTGGCCCTGCACCGTAAAAGCCTCGCATCGGGAATGGCGCGCCTGCATGGCGCTGACGGTGGCGGCGGACAACAAATCCGAATTCTCGCCGCGCAGCACCAGCACCGGCACGCCGCGCAGCCCTTCAAATTGCGGCCACATATTGGGCAGGGGGGCCTCCAGGTCGAGGCCGGCCAGCGTATTCATCAGCCGCGTGTCATAGCGCCCGCTGATCTTGCCGTCTCTTTCCTCGAAGGTGGTGCGGGCAAAATGCTGCCAGCCCGCCTCGTCCAGCGCCGAAAAGGCGGCGCTGTTGATGCGTCTGAGCAGGTCCACCGCATCGGCCCATGAAGCCGGCTGCGGTGTCTTGCCGATGTAGGAGCGGATGCGGGCCAGCCCTTTGGCCTCCAGCACCGGGCCAATGTCGTTGAGCACTGCCGCCCGGATCATCGCCGGGCGCTGGGCCGACAGGGCCATAATGTTGATGCCGCCGCGCGAGGTGCCCACAAATATGGCCTCGGCAATGCCCAGGGCGGTCAGCACGGCAAGGATGTCGCCGCCTTCCACCGCCAGATTATAGTTTTTCCAGTCCTTGTCATATTCTGACTGGCCGCGCCCGCGATAATCCAGCGCCAGCACCCGCCGGGGCCGCCCGGCCGAACCTGCTGCCAAAGCCTGGGCCAGCACGTCAAAATCTACCGAATTGCGGGACAGTCCGGCAAGGCAAACCACAGGCAAAGCGCCCGTTGCCACAGGGTTATAATCGCGGGTGTGGAGTTTAAGGCCGTCGGGGGCGGAATTGGTGCGGCTTTGCCAGGCTTGCGGGGAGGGGGGCATAGGGTTTCCGGGGTGAGGAGCTGGATTTCTGTTTAACCCGTTTTTTGCGCGGGCGGAACAGGGATGGTCCGGTCAACCCGCCTCAAAACCGGCTGCCATGGGCGTGCAGATCGGCGTCAATCAAGTGAACAGATTGTACGTCGAGGCGGGCGCGGTAGATTTGCAGGTTTTCGAGGATGTGCTGGACATATTGGCGGGTCTCGGTAATCGGAATCAATTCGATCCAGTCAACGACATCAATTTCGGCGCGGCGCGGATCGCCATAGGCGGTGATCCATTCCTTCACCCGGCCCCCGCCGGCGTTATAGGCGGCAAAGGCCAGCACGTAGGAGCCATCGTGTTCCTCAAACAAAGTGCCCAGATGCGCCGCGCCCAATTGGGTATTGAAGGCGGGGTCGCTGGTCAGGTGGGCGGCATCAAAGTCAATTCCGGCTTTTTGCGCGGTTTTGCGGGCGGTGGGCACCATAAGCTGCATCAGGCCCTTGGCCCCGGCACCCGACGTGGCGCGGACTGCAAAGGCACTCTCCTGCCGCACAATGGCATAGACCAGCGCCTTGCTTGCCGAGCCGCCCAGCGGCACAAAATCCGGCACGCCGAAAATCGGGAAGGCCAGTTCATCCAGCGCGAAGCCGCGCTGGCTGGCAAGCTTGCCGGTGACGAGCGACAGCCTTGCATCATGCGCCTTGTCCACCACCTGCGCCAGGGCGGCGATCTGGTCTGGCGCGTCCAGCTTGCGGGCGCTGTCATAGACCAGCGCGCTGGCGATGTCTTTTGCGCCCAGCGCCATCAACACCTCGGCGATCTGCACCGCCTCGGCACGGTCATCCCCCCTTGCGGCGGCGGGAGGCGTGCGCAAGGCAATGTCCGGCAGGCCGAGCCGGGCGCGGGCCAGCTGGCCGTAATAACTGGCGTTATGGCGACCGGCGCTGGCGAAAAAGGCATTGGCACCGGCGGTATCGCCCAACGCTTCCTGCGTGCGGCCCAGCCAGTAGGCGGCGCGGGCGGCGGAGGCCGGGGCCTCGGCCAGTTGCGCGATGGTGGCAAAGTGCGGGCGGGCGCGGGCTGGATCATCCATGAAGCGCAGGGCGATCCAGCCGGCATGAAACTCCGCCTCAATCCGGGACGCCGGGCTTTGGGCGGCATGTTCGGCGCAGAGCCGCCAGGCGGTTTCCAGCTCGCCCCGGTCAAGCATGGCGCGGGCCGCCAGCCGCCGTTCCACCCACCATTCATCGCCATTGATCAACAGGGCGGGGTCACGCGGGGCGGCGAGCAGGGCAGCGGCAGCTGCCTCAAACTGGCCGGCGCGGCGCAATTTCTGGATTTGGGCGAAGATCAGGCCGGGGTCTTTGGCCAACGCCGGGGGCACAGCGGCAATCAGGGCGTCGGAGGCAACTTCATTGACCACCGCCGCGCGGGCGCGGGCCAAAGCCAGCACATCGGGCCCGGCGAGGGTGGCGGCGCGCAGGGCCGCTGCACTATCGTCATGATAGAGCAGGCGATCAGCCCGGTATTTGTGGTCGGCTTTGGTCAGCAGGCCAGAAAATTCATCCAGCAATGTCTTTTCAATCAGTCTGTTGAAATCCTGATTGCGCCAGACCTCGCGGGCCAGTTCGCCCGCCCCCCTGGTGTCGCCATCGGCCAGCAACAGCCGGGCGAATGCCAGCTTGCCGGCGGGGCTCACCGGTGGTCCTGCGTCCAGTGCGGCCCGCAGCCTTGCTTGCGGGAGATTGTCGCCAAACAGGGCTTCCTCGGCGCGCTTCTGCAACCATTCGCTGCTGGGCCAGGCGGGGTGGGCGGCAAGGAAGGCGGCGATGCGGGCATAACCCGCCCCGCGCGGAAAGCTTTTGAGCGCGGCCCATTCGGCGCTGGTGCGCCACAGACCTTCCGGCAAGTCCCTCGCCGCCTCATCGCCTTTGGCGAGGGAGCCACCGGCATATTCGCGCAGGGCTTGCGCCAGCGCGGCGGGCGGGGCCTCAGGTTGCGGCGGCACTTCCGCAGGGCGGGCCAGTGGGCCAAGGCTGGCAGTGACGGTGATGTCGAGGTTGGGGGCTGCGGCGGCGGGTGAAATTTCGGCCATAAAAGGGGCAGAGGCGGGGGCAGCTTGCAGCTGCACGGTGGCAAAGCTCAGCGGTGGCACGTCTGGCGGCAAGGGCAGCACCAGACTGGCCAGCTCCGGACGGGCCAGTTCCGGACGTTCTTCGTCCGAGCCGGTGGCCACAGGTGTCAGCGCCAGCAGGGCTGTTGCAGCCAAAGCCGTGCGAGCAAAAAGCAATAATGCCATAACCACATCCATCACGACCGAAAAACCGGTGAATGGATTGTGCTTTGCCCGTCTTGATGAAGGGTTAACCACCTTGACCCCTTTGCGGATTGCCCGTCATTGTTTATGTTTGAAATGAAAGCGCGGCGTTTTGATGGCTGCGGACCGGCAGGGCAAGAGGACCGAAATGACCAAGGCTGCATTCAGGGGATCAATGACCGCTCTGGTCACCCCGTTCAGGGACGGCGCAGTGGATGCCGACGCCTTCTGCAAGCTGGTGGAATGGCAGATTGCCGAGGGCTCGCACGGGCTGGTGCCTGTCGGCACGACCGGCGAGAGCCCGACATTGTCGCATGAAGAGCACAAGCACGTGGTGGAGCTGTGCATCAAAACGGCGCGTGGCCGCGTGCCGGTAATTGCCGGGGCGGGGTCCAACAACACGCGCGAAGCGATTGAGCTGGCCGTTCATGCCCAGAAGGCCGGGGCAGACGGCGTGCTGGTGGTGACGCCCTATTACAACAAGCCGACGCAGGAAGGCCTGTTCCAGCATTTCAAAGCGGTGAATGATGCCATCGGGATTCCGCTCATTATCTACAATATTCCGCCCCGCTCGGTGGTGGACATGTCGGATGCGACGATGGCGCGGCTGTTTGAACTGAAGCATGTGGCGGGGGTCAAGGACGCCACGGGCAATCTTGCCCGCGTCTCCACCCAGCGCCATGCGATGGGGCCTGATTTCATCCAGCTTTCGGGCGAGGACATGACGGCTTTGGCCTATATGGCGGCGGGCGGACATGGCTGCATCTCGGTGGTGGCCAATATTGCGCCCGGCCTGTGCGCAAATCTGATGAATTTGTGCGCCGGGCAGGATTATTTGGGGGCGCTCAAAATTCAGGACCGGCTGGTGCCGCTGCATGCTGCCACCTTTGCCGAGCCGGGGCTGGCGGGGGCGAAATATGGCCTGTCTGTGCTAGGACGGGTCAGGGACGAGGTGCGTTTGCCACTGCTGCCGGTGACGCCCCCCGCGCAAAAGCTGATCCGCGAGGCGATGGTGTTTGCCGGTCTGGTCCATAAATAGCGCGGGATGGCAGGCGTGTATGAACCAGTTCATTTCAAGGTGGAGGATGCAGCGCGCCTGCACAGGGTGATCGCCGAACATCCGCTTGGGCTGCTCATCACATCGGGCGGGCAGGGCATTCTGGCCAATGCGATTCCGTTTGTGTTTGTGCCGGTGGCGGGCACAGAGGGCTTGCTGCGTGCCCATGTGGCGCGGGCCAATCCGCAATGGCAGGAGATTGCGGCGGGTGCGCCGGTGCTGGTGGTGTTTCAGGGTGTCGAGCGCTATATTTCCCCTGGCCTCTATGCCAGCAAGCAGCAGGACGGCAAGGTGGTACCCACCTGGAATTACGTGATGGTGCAGGCACGCGGCAGGGCCAGTGTGCATGAGGATGCCATTTGGTTGCGCGCGCAGGTGGAACAAATGACCCGCCTGAGGGAAGCGGCGCGGGCGCAGCCCTGGGCGGTGGGTGATGCGCCGGAAGATTTTGTCGCGGCGCAAATGCGCGCCATAGTCGGGATTGAGATTGAAATCACCGGCTTGCGCGGCAAATTCAAGGTGTCGCAAAACCGTCCGGCGCAGGACCGGGCCAGCGTGCTGGCAGCGCTGGAAAAACCCGGCACGGATCATGATATAGAGATGGCGCATTTGTTGCGGGCGGCCATGTCAGGGGAATGAATTGGCAGAAAAACCGGTAAAGAATTTCAGGGTCGTCGCCGACAACCGCAAGGCGCGGTTCAACTACGAGATTGGCGACATTATCGAATGCGGCATCTGCCTGACCGGCACCGAGGTCAAATCGCTGCGCACCGGCAAGGCGACGATTGCCGAGAGCTATGCGGAGGCCAACAAGGGCGAGATTTTTCTCGTCAATGCCAATATTCCCGAATATCTGCAGGCCAACCGCTTCAACCACGAGCCGCGCCGGCCCCGCAAAATCCTGATGAAAGCGCGGCAGATTGCCAAATTTGCGCAGGGGGTCGAGCGCGAGGGCATGACCATCGTGCCGCTGAAAATCTATTTCAACGACAAGGGCCGCGCCAAGATCGAACTGGCTCTGGCGCGCGGCAAAAATCTGCACGACAAACGCCAAACCGAGAAAAAGCGCGACTGGGACAAGGAAAAAGGCCGGCTGCTGCGCGAGAAGGGCTGACTTGGCCTGCTAGCATGTTTGCGTTGGTGCAAAGACAAGGGTGTATTTTTGAAAGCGGCTGCGGGGCCAGCAGCCGGTTTCAGCCCTGCAAATGGGCCGCCAAGCCGACAAACACGGCGTCAAACATTGCCGGGGTTAGCACACCAGTGTTGGTATTGTAGCGCGAGCAATGGTAGCTGTCGAACAGTCGCACCGCCTGGCCCGCCGCGAGGGCTAGACCATGCTGGCCGCCATGGGTGAAGGGGTGTCGTGCCAGCGGCTGGCCAAAAGCGCGCAGCACCGATTCGTGGGCCACCCGCCCCAGTGCCACAATGGCGGCCAGATGCGGTAGGCTGGCAATGGTTGCCGCCAGAAATGGGCGGCAGGCGTGCATTTCGGCGGGAAGGGGCTTGTTTTGCGGCGGCACGCAGCGCACGGCATTGGTGATGCAGGTGTTTTGCAGCAACAACCCGTCATCGGGCCGCGCCGCGAAAATGCCAGTGGCGAAACCGTGGCGGATCAGCGTGGAATAGAGCAAATCTCCGGCGAAATCGCCCGTGAAAGGCCGCCCGGTGCGGTTGGCACCGCGCAATCCGGGGGCCAGACCCACAATCAACAGGGTAACCGGCGCTGTGCCAGTGAAGGAAGGAACCGGGCCGTTGAACCACGACGGCTCGGCCCGGCGCGCCTCTGCTCGGAAGTCCGCCAGCCTTGGGCAAAGCTGGCAGTCATGCCCGGGATTGGTCGCAGACGGCTGTGTCAGGATTCGGCCATGTGCTCTTCACCGGTCTGGCCGGGATGGAACGGGGCCAGCGGACGACGTTCCTGAAAACGCTGCACCCGGTCCGGACGCTCGTTTGGATCCCGCCCGATGCGGTTGATGATCTGGATCAGGTCAATGAATTCATCAGCCTGGCGGCGCAATTCATCGGCAACCATGGGGGGCTGGGTGGTCACAGTGGAGACCACGGACACCCGAACACCCTTGCGCTGCAAAGCTTCCACCAGCGAACGGAAGTCGCCATCGCCGGAGAACAGCACGATGTGATCCAGATGATCGGCCATTTCCATGGCATCGACCGCCAGCTCAATGTCCATATTGCCCTTGATCTTGCGGCGACCGAGGGAATCGGTAAATTCCTTTGCGGGCTTGGTTACAACGGCATAGCCATTATAATCCAGCCAGTCGATCAGCGGGCGGATCGAGGAATATTCCTGATCTTCCACCAAAGCGGTGTAGTAGAAGGCGCGGATCAAGCGGCCCCGCGCCTGAAATTCCTTCAGCAGGCGCTTGTAATCAATGTCAAAGCCAAGCGACTTGGCCGTGGCGTATAAATTGGCGCCGTCAATGAATAGAGCAATGCGATCTTCCTGTGCCATTTTCATTCTCTGATTTCGGGTTTTAAAAAACAGGCTTTCAAAAAACATCTCTTTGCCAAAAACCCTAAAAGGTGGCCGGGCTATGTTTTTTGGGTTTCAGGCTTGCGCCAGAAAAAACCTCTCGAATGCAACCCCCGCCGCCGTCTTGAAGCGACTATCGTCATTTTACGCCGCAACGTCAAGTATTTGCCAAAGTAGCCCTTTGGCGGGTGGAGCTGATTTTACGGCATATCCGGTGGCTTTTCGGGGTGCTCCATCCGTGCGCAACCGTGTGGCTGGCATTTGCGCTTGCCAAACGGCCTGTTCTTGTGTAGCGCCAGTGATTAATCCACATAAGTGATTATTCGCACAGGAGTGACCGGGCATGGCTCGCGTGACAGTTGAAGATTGTATTGACAAGGTTGAAAACCGCTTTGAACTTGTGCTGATGGCCAGCCACCGTGCCCGGATGATTGCCGCCGGTGCCAACCTCACCGTGGACCGCGACAAGGACAAGAACCCCGTCGTCGCCCTGCGCGAGATTGCCGAGGCGACCTTGCGGCCAGCCGACCTGAAGGAAGATTTTATTCACTCGCTGCAAAAAAATGTCGAAGTGGACGAGCCGGAAGCCGAGACCACGCCCGCTTTGGTGGCGGCGGGGGCTGCGCCTGCCAGCGACAAGGCGGGCGATGTCCAGTTCGACCGCATGACGGAAGAAGATCTGTTGCGCGGGATGGACGGTTTGGTGCCGCCGACCGAAACGGACGATGATTCCGATTAGAGCGTGATGTGTTGAGATTGAGCTGCTTTTTCCTTCTCCCCTTGCGGGAGAAGGTGGCCCGCTTGGGCCGGATGAGGGGTAGCGCGAAGCGCATGATGCAGAGTGCGAATTGCGAAATATGATCTTGGATCAATCAATTAG
>JAYVYA010000302.1:0-7156 GCA_043784745.1 Hyphomicrobiales bacterium | reverse complement strand
ATCCCGCAGAATCTGGTTGACAGGCTGAAGCATGTGCCCGGCGACGAGATGGAGATCGATGTTCGTGACAATGTCCTGGAACTGGTGTTTTCGCGCAAGCCATCTCACATGACGCTTGACGAGATGGTTGCGGAAATGGAGCGATTGGGGCCGGATAATGCGCCTGAAGCCGTCGATTGGGGGGCACCGCGCGGCTTGGAAATCATAGATGATGATTATTCGCGCGGCATCATCACACCAGAAACGATGGAGCGTGACTATTTGGCCAGGGGTGCCAAATGACGCCATCTGCCGGGGCAATTGACCGGGACGCCAGATTATCAAAATATATAGAGCAGGCACCGCGCGCGCTGCTTGAGGAGGTCCGCTCCCGCCTTGGCCTCATAATCGGCCTGCAATTGCCGCCCGCCCCTTGACGCGGGCTTGAGTTTTCGCCACGAACCCTTCCACACATCCTTCACACACCCAAACACCGTCAACGGAGTGACCATGCGCGTTTATTATGACCGGGATGCAGATATCGGCCTGATCAAGGGCAAGAAAGTGGCCGTCGTTGGCTATGGCAGCCAGGGCCATGCCCATGTGCTGAATATGCGCGATTCCGGCGTCAAGGATGTGGTCGTGGCCCTGCGCGCCGGATCGCCCACGGCCAAGAAAGCCCAGGGTGAGGGCCTCAAGGTGATGACCGTGGTGGAGGCCGCCAAATGGGCCGATGTGGTGATGATGCTCACCCCCGACGAATTGCAGGCCGACATTTACCGCGACGAACTCGCCCCCAACATGAAGAAGGGTGCCGCCCTGCTGTTTGCCCACGGTCTCAACATCCACTTCAACCTGATCGATCCGCGTGCCGATATTGACGTGCTGATGGTGGCGCCCAAGGGTCCCGGCCATACCGTGCGCTCCGAATATGCGCGCGGCGGCGGCGTGCCCTGCCTGATTGCCATTGCCCAGGACGCTTCCGGCAATGCCCATGACCTTGGCCTGTCCTACGCTTCTGCCATCGGCGGTGGCCGCGCCGGCATTATCGAAACGACATTCAAGGAAGAATGCGAGACCGACCTGTTCGGCGAGCAGGTCGTTCTGTGCGGCGGCCTGGTCGAGCTGATCCGCGCCGGCTTTGAAACACTGGTTGAAGCGGGCTATGCGCCGGAAATGGCCTATTTCGAGTGCCTGCACGAAGTCAAGCTGATCGTCGATTTGATCTATGAAGGCGGCATTGCCAACATGAATTATTCGATCTCCAACACCGCCGAATATGGCGAATATGTCACGGGACCGCGCATCATCACTTCCGAGACCAAGAAGGAAATGAAGCGCGTGCTGGAAGACATCCAGTCGGGCAAATTCACCCGCGACTGGATGCTGGAAAACAAGGTCAGCCAGACCTCGTTTAAAGCCACCCGCGCCCGCAACAACGCCCACCAGATTGAGCAGGTCGGCGAAAAGCTGCGCGCCATGATGCCGTGGATTGCCAAGAACAAGATGGTCGACAAGGCCAAGAACTGAGGTTTGGCGCTGAAGAGGCCTGTATTGGAGCGCAAACCTTCACGTCCGCAAGCAGTGTGGCACTTGCTAACCTGAAGGCTCGCGCTCCGGCGGGGCCGGTTCTCACTCAAATGTCCGGTCCACCTGCGCTTCAAACGCCAGGCCAAACGTCAGGCCCAGCCGGTCGCGGGTTGTCGTATTGACGGACAGCTCGAACTTTTCCAGCTGGACGAAGGGCAGGTCGCCCGGGTTGGCTCCGCGCAATATCTTGTCGACATAAACAGCCATCTGCTCTTCCGTGCCGGACTGGTCGGCGGAATAGGACATCAGCGCGCCGTCAAAGGGAAAGATATTGGCCTCTGCCATGGTGGGTATCTGGAGCTTGTTGGCAATCCCGGCAATTTCCGCCCGGTTGGCATAGGTCACCGGCGTGCCAAAAATAAACAGCGCGACTTTTCCCTTGGGCCCCAGTCCTGATACTGCCGCCTCAAAATCAGAGAGGCGGCTGATCTCGACCGGCACCAAGCGGATGCCGAGCTGCGGGGCGATGGTGTCGAACGCTTTTAAATCGGGGTCGATTGTCGTGCCGGGTGAGGTGAGATAGCCCAGAATGGTTACTTCCGGCAGCGCTTCATGCAACAGGGCAATGCGCTTGCGGGCGATGGCACCGGCCCGGATTGTCACGCCGGTGGCATTGCCGCCGGGATGCCCGAGACTTTCTGCAAAGCCCATTTCCACCGGGTCCAGCACTAGGCTGATGACCATGGGAGTGTTGGGGGCGGCTGATTTCAATTCGCGCGCGGCGTTCAGCTGAAAGGCCATCAGCACGGAAGCATCGGCCTTCGCCATTTCAGCAGCGAGGCCCGGCAGCAGCCGCTCGTCGCCGTTGGCAAACCGGATGTCGAACTGGCACGTGCGCCCCTCGACCCAGCCAAGTTTGGCCAAAGCCTCTTGCAGACGGTCAATCCCCTTCTGCGTTGCGGCCTGGGTAATGGGGCTGAGCCAGCCAATGCGCGGCATTTTGCCGGGGGCCGGTGCGCACGAAGCAAAAGATGGCAGCAGCACGGCGCTGCCCGCAGCCAGTTTCATAAAATCGCGCCGCCGCATCTGACCGCCCTCTTCACGTCAAGACGAAAGCTTACCGCCAAGCGCGCTGCGCCGCCACCGCTTTTGCGAGCCCTATTTGCGGCTGGCCAGTGCCACGCCCAAAACCGTCACCGCCATGCCGAAAATCTGCAGGCTGGACAGTGTTTCACCAAACAATATCCAGGCTTGCAGGGCAGCGGTTGGCGGCACCAGATAAATCAGCTGGGCTGACCGCGAAACCTCGCCGCGCCGGATCAGCAGGAGGTAAAGCCCGATGGCACCAATCGACAGGGCCAATACCGACCAGGCAGTGACCGCCAGCATCAAAGGGTTCCAGACAATCCGCATCGGCTCCAGCACAAAGGCCGCGGGCAGCATGATGGCGATGGCCCCCAGATATTGCAGGAAAGTGATGCTGCGCAAATCACCGGTCGGCAAAAACCGCTTCTGGTAAAAGCTGCCCAGTGTGACGGCCACCATGCCAAAGCCATTGACGGCCATGGGCCAGGCATTGGCCCGCAGCACTTCAGGCGCGACCCCCACAAGCTTGGGGGCCAGGACGAGGCAGAGGCCAGTCATGCCGAGGATGACGCCTGCCCAGCGGCCTGGGCTGATTCGCTCCCCGACAAAAGCGGGCGACAGCAGCGCCGACAGAATTGGCTGCAGCGCGGCAATCAGCGCTGAAATCGAAGCCGGAACCCCCTGCCGGATCGCCCACCAGACCGCCCCCAAATAGAGCGCGTGGATCAGCACACCCGAGAACAGCGCATGGCCCCAGCCACTGCCGCTCTGCGGCCATTGCGCCCGCGCCAGCACGGCAAAGGCCAGCAGCACAGTCCCTGCCAGCGCAAAGCGGACGGTGAGGAACGTCAGCGGATCGGCATAATCCGCCGAATAGCGTGCCACGATCCAGCCGGTGGACCACAGGAAGACGAACAGGAAGGGAATGGAGCGGTTGAACAGCGGTTGCAGCGTTTTCATCGCCAAGCGGTAGCCGCTGGGCTGGCGCGGCGCAATCCCGCTCCTTGCATCCACGCACTCGACTTCCGCTCGATGTTGCGCCAAACATCGGTTCCGGCATCCGCAAGGCCGGACAGTTTCGTGCCAACTTCAGGGAAGCCCCATGCCAAAACTCCCCCTCGGCCTCATCGGCGTTGGCAAAATTGCCGTGGACCAGCATATTCCCTCGATCGCTGAAACCGGCCTGTTCGATCTTGTCGCCGTCGTCAGCCAGCGCGGCGTTGCCGTTGCGGGCGCACAAACGTTCGCGACGCAGGCCGCCATGCTGGCCGCCATGCCCGATATTGCCGCCATCGCCAATTGCACCCCGCCATCTGTGCGCCATAGTGCCGTGGTGGAGGCGCTGAAAGCCGGCAAGCATGTCCTGATTGAAAAGCCGCCCACGGCCAGCGTCGGCGAGCTGGCCGACATGATCACAGTAGCGCAGTCCGCCCGGCGGACATTGTTTGCCACCTGGCATTCGCAATACAATCCTGCAGTCGACAAGGCCGCTGGCATCTTGAAGGCCAGAGCGCCTCTGTCGGTCGATATTGTCTGGAAGGAAGATGTGCGGCGCTGGCATCCGGGGCAGGAATGGATATGGCAGCCGGGCGGTTTCGGGGTATTCGACCCCGGCATCAACGCCCTGTCGATCCTCGTGAAAATCCTGCCCGAGCCGGTGTTTGTGGCGAGTGCCCGGTTGCTGTTCCCGCACAACCGCCAGACGCCGATTGCTGCTTCGCTGGTGCTCAAGCCCGCCCCCGGTTCGGTTCTGCACCAGGTGAGCGCCGAATTTGACTGGCGGCAGGAGGGCGAACAGACCTGGACGATATCGGTGGCGCTGGCCGATGGCGGCAGCCTGTCGCTAACCCACGGCGGCACGCGGCTGTTGATTGACGGCACGCCTGACGTGACGCTGGCGGATACTGAATATCGCCGGATATACCAGCGTTTTGCCGCCCTGATTGCCGCAGGCCAAAGCGATATCGATGCCCGCCCGCTGCACATTGTGGCCGACGCGATGCTGCTGGGGAAACGCGAGGTGACGGCGCCATTTGACTGGTAGCGGTGGGTTACCTGCCCCCCGACACATCTAACACCGTCCCCGTCACATAGGACGCCGCGTCGCTCATCAGCCAGAAGATGGCCTCGGCCACTTCCTCCGCCGTTCCGGCCCGTCCCATCGGCACGCCAGGGCCTAATTGGGCGGCCCGGTCCGGCTTGCCGCCGCTGGCGTGAATGTCAGTCTCGATAATGCCGGGGCGCACGGCATTGACCCGCACGCCTTCCCCGGCGAGTTCCCTCGCCAGACCAATGGTCAGTGAATCAATCGCCCCTTTGGAGCCGGCATAATCGACATATTCCCCCGGCGCGCCCATCCGTGCGGCGACGGAGGACAGGTTGACGATGACCCCGCCTTGTCCGCCCCGGCTGCGGCTCATCAGACGCGCCGCCTCGCGGGCGCAGAGATAGGCCCCCAGCACATTCACCTCGAACAAACGCTTCATCCGCGCCATGTCCATGTCGGCCAGGCGCGAATGCGGGGCGATGATCCCGGCATTGTTGACGAGGCCATCGATCCGCCCGAAGGCCTTGACCGTGGCGGCAAACATGGCGACGACATCGGCCTCCACGGCGACATCGCCCTTGATGACACAGCCGTCGCTGCCCGCTGCCCGCACGCCCGCCAGCGTGGCCTCCGCCGCCGCTGCATCGCCGGCATAATTGATGGCCACACGCCAGCCGCGCCGCGCTGCCAATATGGCGGTGGCCCGGCCAATGCCGCGGCTGCCACCGGTGACGAGGATGGACTTGCTCATGCCAGGGGTCCCTTTTTCAGCCGCGCCAGGTCAAAAGCCTCGACATCCCGCAGCAATTCGATGAAGGCGGTGGCACCATAATCGGCGCAGGCCTCGCCCTTGGCTTTGGTGCCGTTGGCAGCATTGCCCATGGCGCCCGATGGCGACAGATCCTGCGACATCCAGCCCATGCCGATCGGCTGGGTGGCGCGCAGCCAGGTGAAATCTTCCTCCATCGCCACGCTGGCGGGCACAAAATCGCGCGCCTCCTCCGGTTTGACGGTATCGGGGCGGAAGGCCAGCATCAGCGAGGTCTCGGCATCCCCCGCGTGAATGCCATGGGTGCGCTCGCGGGCGGAGAACAATCCATCCGGATAGCCAAACCGGTGCCAGGATGCCGCCACCACCAGCATGCCCAGCCGGACCCGCAATTCGCGGGCGACAATATCGATAATCGGGACATTGCCGCCGTGGGAATTGACAATCACCAGCTTGCGGCACCCGGCGCGAAAAACGCTCTCGCCAATCTCGGTCCAGGCCCGGATCGCCGTTTCGGCGGAAAGATTTAGCGTGCCTGGAAATTCCAGATGCTCGTTAGATTTGCCGATGGCTTGCACGGGGAGAAACAGAACCGGCAAACCGGCGGGCAGCCGCGCCAGTGTGCCGCGCAAATAACCCTCCATGATGAACGTATCCACCCCAACCGGCAGGTGCGGACCGTGCTGCTCAATGGCGGCAACCGGGAGCACGGCAATGGTTTGGGCCATGTTGGCGGCCTGAAAATCCGCCCAGGTCATTTCCGTCCAGAATTTTTTTGGCAGCATTTTTCCCCCTCGCGACCGGCGCGCACACTTACAGGCGCGCGGCTACCGCTTCCACTTCCACAAAAAACTCTGGCCGCGCAAAGCCCGACACGATCATCAGCGTCGATGCGGGTGGCGGTGCGCCGACATGCCGGTCCCGGCTGCGCATATAGGCAGCCAGATGCTTCCTACCGGAAACAAAGGCATTCAGCCGCACCAGATCGCCCATGTCCATGCCAGCTTCCGCCAGCAGCGCCTTGATCGCAGCAAAGCAGATGTCGGTTTGCGCTTCGGCATCGCCCGACACATGGCCGGACGCATCCATCCCCAGCTGGCCCGAGCAAAACAGCATCCGCATCCCCGCGCGCACTTCGACGGCATGGGAATATCTGGCGAAAGGCGGGGCAAGCGAAACAGGATTGATTGTTTTGTGCATAGCCCTAAAACTAAGGGCAGGCCCGGTCAGGCGCAAGCTGAAACGCGCTTGGCCAAAGGGCACAGAAGTTGCTAGGAATTGAGAATGGTGCCGCCGGCTTGGCCAGGCGGACGGGCAGGGGAGAGTAGCATGGTTCGCGCTTCATTCAAGATTATGGCCACAATTTCGGCGCTGGCCGCCGGCCCGGCCTGGGCCGCAGACAAGGTTACCTTTGGCACCAACTGGCTGGCGGAAGCAGAGCATGGCGGCTATTATCAGGCTGTCGCCGACGGCACGTTCGCCAAATATGGCCTCGATGTCACGATCCTGCCCGGCGGTCCGCAGGCCAACAACCGGCTGCTGCTGGCGGCGGGCAAGATTGAGTTTTACATGGGCGGCAACATGATCCAGGCCTATACGGCTGTGGAACAGAAAATCCCGATCCTCGTCGTCGCTGCGCATTTCCAGAAGGACCCGCAGATTTTCATGTCCCATCCCGGCGCCGGGCTCGACAAGTTCTCGGACCTGACCAAGGCCCCGGCCTTCGTCGGCAAGGAAGGCATTGT
>JAYVYA010000301.1:0-7099 GCA_043784745.1 Hyphomicrobiales bacterium | reverse complement strand
CCTCGCTCATCAATCCCCGGATCATGGTAGCCTCCGCCAAAGCTACCTTGAATCAGTTCTCAACAGATTTGGGAATCCCCTTTGTCAACACGGCCTAGGTGACGTGTTCACCTTCGCCGGCAGCAGCGACCGATAACTCGCTTCACCGAAGTTACAGTAACGGTGACACTTTACCAAATTCCCATCGCTGCCAAACAAGCCCCACCCCGAGCCACTGCCGTGCGTTGGCCGGAGCCAAGCGGGCATTTGGCACCGTGTCGAAACACCTGAAATCCGCATCCCCAGCACCTTGCTAGTGTCATGCCGGAAAAATGGTCCTATATAGGCGGGAACACAAGCCCCACATACCAGCCCGCCGGAACCTTTGATGACTGACCAGACCATTGCCGCCGCTCCAGCAGCGGCACCCGCCTTGCGGCATCCAAAAGCCAATGGCTCGCTCAACATCACGCTCAAAAACCTCTGGCCCTATATCTGGCCGCATGACCGGGCCGATTTGCGCACGAGGGTGTTTTTGGCGCTGGCGATGATGCTGCTTGGCAAGTTTGTCACCGTCGCCGTGCCCTATGCTTTCAAATGGGCGACCGACGCGCTGACGGCCAGCAATCTGCCGTCCGCCAGCGCCTGGACCTGGCTGATGGCCGCCCCCATTGCCCTCACCATGCTTTACGGTTTGCTGCGCGTCATCATGGCCCTGCTGACGCAATTGCGCGATGCCCTGTTTGCGGCGGTGGCCATGAACGCCGTGCGGCGGCTGGCGCTGGACGTGTTTGTGCATTTGCACCAATTGTCGCTGCGCTACCATCTGGAACGCAAGACCGGCGGCCTGACGCGCATTCTGGAGCGGGGCAGGGCGGCGATTGAAACCATTGTCCGGATGATCATGCTGACCGGCGTGCCCACCGCCATTGAGTTCCTGCTCTATATCGCCGTGTTCCTGATCCAGTTTGACTGGCGCTATGCGGTTATCGTCATCCTCACCGTGGTGGCCTACATGTGGTTTACCACTTCAGCGTCCAACTGGCGCATCGCCATCCGCAAATTGATGAACGAGAGTGACACCGACGCCAACACCAAGGCCATCGACAGCCTGCTGAATTACGAAACCGTGAAATATTTCGGAGCCGAGCAACGCGAGCAGGCCCGCTATGACGTGTCGATGGAAAAGTTCGAGCGCATGAGTGTGCGCACCTATACTTCGCTGGCGGTGCTGAATTTCGGTCAGGCCCTGATTCTGGCGATTGGCTGGACCCTCATGATGGTGCTGTGCGTCGTTGACATCCGCGCCGGGCGCAATACGGCGGGGGATTTTGTCATGGTCAATGCCATGATGATCCAGTTGTCCTTCCCGCTGAATTTCATGGGCATGGTCTACCGCGAGGTGAAGCAGGCGGTGACGGATATCGAGATGATGTTCGACATTCTCGACAAGAATCCGGAAATCCAGGACCGCCCGGGGGCCCAGCCGCTAAAAGTGGCGCAGGGCGCGGTCAAGTTTGAGGATGTGGTGTTCAGCTATGATCCGGCCCGCGCCATTCTCAAAGGCATCAGCTTTGAAATCCCGGCGGGCAAGACACTGGCGGTCGTCGGCCCGTCGGGCGCTGGAAAATCCACCCTGTCGCGCCTGCTGTTCCGCTTTTACGAGCCGCAATCGGGCCGCATCCTGGTGGACGGGCAGGATATTGCCATGATCCAGCAGGCGAGCTTGCGCGAAAACATCGGCATGGTGCCGCAAGATACCGTGCTGTTTAACGATACGATCGGCTATAACATCCGCTATGGTCGCTGGTCCGCCACGCCCGAAGAAGTGCAGGAGGCGGCCCGGCTAGCGCAGATTGACCGGTTCATCCACACCGTCCCCGGCGGCTATGAGGCGCAGGTGGGCGAGCGCGGGCTGAAATTGTCGGGCGGCGAGAAGCAGCGGGTGGCGATTGCCCGTACCATTCTGAAAGCGCCGCCGATTCTGGTGCTGGACGAGGCCACCTCGGCGCTTGACAGTTTTACCGAGCGGGAAATTCAGGTGGCGCTGGATGGCGTGTCGAAAAACCGCACCACTCTGGTCATTGCCCACCGCCTCTCCACCGTCGTTAATGCCGACGAGATTATCGTGCTCGACAAGGGCGTGATCGTCGAGCGCGGCTCGCATGAAGCGTTGCTGGGGCAGGGCGGCGTCTATGCCGCCATGTGGAACCGCCAGCGCGAAGTTGACCAGGCGCAAGAAGCCATCCGCCGGGCGGCGGAGGCAGAGGGGCGCAGCGTCAGGGTCAATGTCGGCGCGGGTTAACCATCTCCCGCGATGGCGCAAGACGTTAATTGAAATCAAGCTTAAGAAACCCTTAATGCGACCCGCCGGGGCATGGGGCCCCGTGTGCCGGATCGGGATTCAGGGTGCTTGCATGGGGCAGAATATGTCCGTTTCCATCCTTGCCCTGGCGATTGCGCTGGTGGCCCTGCGCTACCGCGAGCCAGTGCAGCGCATGGTTTTTCCTGACCGGGAAGTGAACCTTCTGGTTGCCGATGTGCCGGAACAACGGCGGCGCGAGGTTATGGACAGCCATATGGCCTTGTGCCTTCGCAAACAGGCCGGGAAGATCGACATTCCGGTGCAACTGCGCATTGCCAGCGAACGGTGCGGGTGCGAGGCCGGGAGGCTGGCCAAATTTCTCAATCCGGCGGAACTGGCCAGCGGCAGGTTTGAAACCGTGCAGCGCTATATTGACCTTGAGTGGAATGTCAGGGATAGCGTGGCCAGATGCGCGCGGGAGGCCCCTGTCTCCCTGTAGCGCGGCGAGCCGCCTGACCGGGGGAGACCCGCATGCCCGTGATCCTTGGTTTCATTGCCCTTGTGTCGGCGGTGGCATTTTTCATCTGGCGCGCCCGCAATGCCGTCGATGCCACCCGCGAAATCGTCTCTGCCGCCGATGATATGCGCGGCAAAGTGCACCACTGGTGGTTCAAGCGCAATTATAACAAGCATCCCCTGCAATTGATCGAGGACCCGCGCGAGGCAGCGGTGGCCTGGATGGTGGCTTTGGCGCAAGACGATGGGGCACTGAGCGAAGCGGAACTGGCCGCCATCCGGGGTGCCATGCGCGATACCCTGGAAATCACCACGCCGGTGGAAATGCTGGCCCGCGCCCGCTGGGCGACGCGAGACCTGCGCAACCTCGATGCCTGCGCCGCCTGGCTGATGCCGCTGCTGAAGCGCAAGCTGGAGCCCGGCGAGCGGGCCGGGTTTTGCGGGATACTGGATGGGGTTGCCAGGGCCGACGGGCCGGCCAGCGAGGCGCATGTCGCGGCGATTGCTCGCTGGCGGGCGGAATTTGCAAGGGCGTGACGGCGGAGCGCGAACTTCCAGGTTCGCCTGTATCGCCCACTTGCGAACTTGAAGGTTCGCGCTCCGGGCGTGACAGCGGCGGCAATTGATGGCACATGCCTGCACCAGTTCCATGCCACAGGGTAGCCCATGTCCGTCCTAGCCTCCATCCGCCGAATCATGGTGCCGATCCATCCCGAGGGCTATATTTTCATCGCGGCCAGTACGCTGATTGCCTTTGCGCTGAGCTTTCTGTGGTCCCCGCTGGGCTGGATTGGCGCGGCTGTGACCTTTTGGTGCATCACTTTTTTCCGCGATCCGCCGCGCGTCACGCCCCTGAGGGAAGGGTTGGTGATCTCCCCGGCTGACGGGGTGGTGGAGAGCATCGGCTTTTTCGTGCCCCCGCCGGAACTGGGCCTTGGCAGCGAGCCGATGCAGCGGATTTCGATTTTCATGAGTTTTTTCAACTGCCACGTCAACCGCGCGCCGGTCACCGGAAAAATCACCAAAATCGCCTACAAGCCCGGCCTGTTTCTCAATGCCGATCTCGACAAGGCCAGCGAGGACAACGAACGCTCGGGCATGATCATCGATTCGGCCTCCGGACGGTTTGGTGTGGTGCAGATTGCCGGCCTTGTCGCCCGCCGCATCGTCTGCTTCGTCCAGGAGGGCGAAACCATCGGGGTGGGCGACCGTTTTGGCCTGATCCGCTTTGGCTCGCGCGTCGATGTCTACATGCCCACCAGCGTCAAGCCGCTGATCGGCCAAGGCATGAAAGCCGTGGCCGGGGAGACCGTGCTGGCCGATGTCAAATCCGGCGAGGGCGCGCGCGCCTACAAGTTTGGCTGAGGATGCGTTGCGCCTTGAAGCCCGGCCCGGATGGCTCTATCGTCCCCGCCATGGAATCCAGCCTCACCCCTCCGCCCAACCGGCCCCGCGTCTTTCGCCATGTGCCGGTGCGCCTCATCCTGCCCAATCTGGTCACCTTGCTGGCCCTGTGCATGGGCATAACTGCCATCCGCTATGCGATTGAAGGGCGGTTTGACAATGCGGTGCTGGCAATCATCGCCGCCGCCGTGCTGGACGGGCTGGATGGCCGGATTGCCCGCGCGCTGAAAGCCACCTCGCGGTTTGGGGCGGAGCTTGATTCGCTGGCTGATTTCATTGATTTTGGCGTGGCTCCGGCGCTGGTGCTGTATCTGTGGAGCCTGCACGAGATCAAGAATCTCGGCTGGTTCGCGGCTCTGGTGTTTGCGGTGGCCTGCGCCTTGCGGCTCGCCCGCTTCAATGTGGCGCTGGAGGATGAGAACAAGCCGGCCTGGGCGGGCAATTTCTTTACCGGCATGCCCGCACCTGCTGGCGCCATTGTCGGGCTGCTGCCGCTCTACCTGCACCTGTCGGAAGTGCATCTGGACAATGTGCCGCAATATGTCCCGTTCGAGATTGCGTATGTGCTGGGCGTTGCCATGCTGATGGCCAGCCGCATCCCGCATTTCTCCGGCAAAAATATCGGCAGAGTGCCCGGTGACAAGCTGATCTTTGTGATGTTTGGCGTCGCAGTGACGGTTTTGCTGCTCTACACTTTCCCGATGGAAGTGCTGATTGCGCTTTCGGTTGGCTATCTCGCGCTGATCCCGTTCAGCTTCCGGAAGGCGCGGGCGCTGGCGGCTGCGGATGCGGCCGCCGCTGCACCCGGTCCGTGACAACTGGCTTCACAAGCGCGCGGAAAGCCGCTTGGCATTGGCCTTGACCCGGCGGTGCGAGGGGTTCTGGGTGGCTTCGGCAATGCCGACCATGCCCGAGGCCAGCCGCATTGGATTCAACTGCCCCCACATGCCGCGCGTCGCCAGTTCACTGCCGGCCATGGCACCATTCATCGCGCCTTCCATCACCGCCTCGATTTTCTCGGCTACCATGCGTTTGGCTTCGCGCGAGGGGCCTTTGGGGCCAAACCCGCTGGCGGCCAGCATCGGCAGGCGCAGGGCAATGGTGGTCATGGCATGGCGTTGCGCCTCGGCAGCATCCAGCAACAGACGCATTGCGCGGGTTTGAAGGGCAAAATATTCATTCATTGGACAATTCCATGGTTTGCAACCGGGCTGGCTGCGGTTGGGCCAAAAAAGCCGTGAACTGTTGAAACGCCTGTTCACAAATTCTGCAAAGTCGATTAGGGCTATCCGCTCTGGCTTGAAAACCCTTTTTTGTTGCAGTGCAGCATCGCTACGACTGGCAGGGTTTGTCAAGTCGCATGAAAGACAGGATCATATGTCGAAGGAAGAACTGCTTGAATTCCCGGGAGTGGTGACAGAACTGCTGCCCAACGCGATGTTTCGGGTCAAACTCGAAAACGACCATGAAATTATTGCCCATACGGCGGGAAAAATGCGCAAAAACCGCATTCGCGTGCTGACAGGCGACAAGGTTCTGGTGGAAATGACCCCCTATGACCTGACCAAGGGCCGCATCACCTACCGGTTCAAATAGGTTTCCGTTCGAAAAGGCCTGCGCCTGCTGCAATGCAGCCAATCACCCGCTTGAAACGATCCGATGGCCGCTCCTGACCCGACCAACAAAGCCTGGCGTCCCAAACTGGTGCTTGCCTCCGCCTCGCCGCGCCGACTCGAACTGCTGCAGCAAATCGGGCTGGAACCGGATGCGCTGGTGCCAGCCGACCTCGACGAAACACCGCGCAAGAATGAGCCGCCGCGCAGCCTTGCCACCCGCCTCGCCAATGCCAAGGCAACGGCGGCTGCGGCCCTGTGTGCGGGGCGGCCCGGGCTGGCCGGGGCCTATCTGCTGGCCGCCGACACTGTCGTATGTGTCGGGCGGCGGATTTTGCCCAAATGCGAACTGGCGGAGGAGGCGGGGGCGTGCCTGCGGCTATTGTCGGGCCGGGCCCACCGCGTCTATACCGGCTTGACGCTGGTAACGCCGAAGGGGGCGATGCGGCACCGGCTGGTGGAATCACGTGTGCGGTTCAAGCGCCTTTCGGCGCAGGACCTCGAAGCCTATCTGGCTTCGGGCGAATGGCGCGGCAAGGCGGGCGGCTATGCCATCCAGGGGCTGGCGGGCAGTTTTGTCACGCGGCTGATCGGTTCCTATTCCGCCGTGGTTGGATTGCCGCTCAACGAGACGTTTCAATTACTGACGGGGGAGGGCTATCCCGCCCATTTCTTCTGGCTCAACCGGGTTTAGGGCAGATGGCTGGCACACCGACAGAACCCTCGCCCAAGGCCCGGCCCCGGCTGCGCCCGTGCCCGGTATGCGGCAAGCTGGCCCATGCAGCGCACCATCCGTTTTGCTCGCCCCGCTGTGCCGATGTCGATCTGAACCGCTGGCTGTCGGGCACCTATGCCATTCCGGGAAAGCCGGACACGGACGAAGAGGATTCCGCCCCGGTTGATCGCGATCCGCCCGCTTAGCGGTCACTTCTCCGGACCGCGACCGTCCCGGTCGCGGTCCGCAGCGGGCCTCCGGCTTTCACCCAAATGTCATTTTCTTGGCCGCAGGGTGTTTGGGTGCTGGACAAGCCCGCCAGCGCCACCTATAAACCGGCGCGCAGTGGTTGAGGCCGCTGCCTTAGCCCAGGTAGCTCAGTTGGTAGAGCATGCGACTGAAAATCGCAGTGTCGGTGGTTCGATCCCGCCCCCGGGCACCAAAAATCCTTCCGCAGCCTTCCGCCACCCTCCGTTAACATGCTATAAACGCTTAGAAATGAGCGACTTTTGGGTCCGCTCGTTTCCGCAGCTTTCCGCTGACAGTCGCCCCTTTTGTTGGTATGAC
>JAYVYA010000300.1:0-2077 GCA_043784745.1 Hyphomicrobiales bacterium | reverse complement strand
AGCCCGATGCGGCCAAGCATGCGGTCGAGACGCAGCTGGCACTGGCGCCGTTGATCGCGCTGGCCGATCAACTCGCCGGCATCCGCGAGCGCACCGGGTAATCGGCCACCCGGTCCGCCGCCGCCTTGTTGGCCCCAATGTTGACCCCGACAATGCCGGGCAAGCGCCCGTGCAGGCGGCGCAAGGCGGCGGCATGGCCTGCGCCATTAAAGCCGAGCCGGTTGATCACCCCTCCGTCTTCGGTCAGGCGGAACATGCGCGGCTTTGAATTGCCGGGCTGGGGCAATGGCGTCACCGTGCCGATTTCCGCAAAGCCAAAGCCCAGACGCAGCAGGGCGGCGAACACTTCGGCATTCTTGTCAAACCCCGCCGCCATGCCGACAGGATTGGGGAATTTCAGGCCGAAGGCTTGCATGGCGAGCGAGGGCGGATCAGGCCGGGCGAGCGGCAAGGGCAGGCTTTTGAGCAGCTTTATGGTCAGGCCATGGGCCGCTTCCGGTTCCATCGTCAGCAGCAGGGGGCGGGCGAGCGCGCCCAGAATGTCGATCATGGCAGGAGGCCCTCAAAATCAAACTGGCCATCGGCCCTGGGCCGCATAGGAAGGATTTTCACCACTGCTGCCAGCGGTAGATCGCCATACAGGTGGGGAAAAAAAGCCCCCCCGCGCGAAACTTCCCACTTCAGTGCCGGGCCAAGCTGCGCCGCATCAACCGACACCAGCAACAAATCCGTTTGACCAGCAAAATGCTTTGCGGCGGTTGCGGCCACTTGCGCGGCACTGGAGAAATGGATGAAACCATCGGTCACATCCACCGGTGCCCCGGTGAAGCGGCCCGTCTCCTCCGCCCTTTGCCAGAGGGCTGCCGGGGTGATTTTGTAAATGAAATCTGCCTGGATCGCCGGATCGCGCGCCAGCCGGGCGCTGGCGATATCGCAGACAAACAGAATGTCGCCGCCGCCCAGTTCATGCATCGCCACTTTGGGGCGCAGGGCTCGGGCCAGCGCCCCGTCCGGCTGCAAATCGAGGCCGGTGCGGCCCGAACCGATGAGTATGGGGGACACCATCAAATGCAGCCGGTCGATACAATCGGCGTCCATGAAGCGCGAAAGGGTGCGCGCGCCACCCTCGACCAGCAGACGGAAATGGCCCCGCGCCGCCAGCGCCATGATAATGGCGCGCGGAGCAATCAAGCCATTTGGTGCTGGCAGGCGAAGAATGTCCGCGCCCGGCCGCGCGGCACTTTCCACCGAGCTAATCACCAGGCAGCCCGCATTGCCATCATTCAGGCAGCGCGAATCGCGGGACATTCGCCCGCAAGGATCAATCACCACCCGCAACGGGCTTTTGCCGGCCACGCGCCGCACCGTCAGCGAGGGATCATCTGCCTGCACGGTGCCGACCCCGACAATCACCGCATCGGCAGCCGCCCTCAACCGGTGCAAATGGTCCAGCGCCGCCGCCCCGCTGATCCCGCGCGATTCGCCACTGAGGGTGGCAATGCGCCCGTCCAGCGACTGGCCCAGCTGGGCAATGACGCAAGGACGGTTTGCGCCATTGCCCTCGCTCGGGTCAAAAATCTCAATGGGATGTGATATCGTCATAATTATCGTGCCTTGGTGTTGCTGCATTGGAGGCGCTATGGACAAACCAGCTTCAGTGCCTACATCAAATCGCGTGTGATTGTCGCCGCGTGTTAGAGGCAAAAGTGGACCAGATTGTTAACGTCACGGCGCAACCGAGCGCCTCCAGCCAGATTGCGGTCGAGCGTGCGATTGCTGAAATGCGGGCCGGCCGGCCGGTGCTGCTCAAGGGGCCACGCGGCAGTGCGGTGGTGGTTTGCGTTGAAGCGCTGGACGCTGCGCAGAAAAGCTGGCTGGAGGGGTTGATGACCGGCCTGCCGGGCCGGGCAAGTTTCGCCCGTCTGCTGCTGCAAGGCCCGCGCCTGCGCCATCTTGGCAGCCCGAATGGGCGGGACGGCGCGCTAGCCCTTCCGGTCCTTGACCTGGCCCGGATTGAGCATCTGTCTTTCACGCTGGGCGCGCGGCTGGATGCGCCTGCCTCGGTATTGTCCCCGCT
>JAYVYA010000299.1:0-11835 GCA_043784745.1 Hyphomicrobiales bacterium | reverse complement strand
TTAGCCTGCTTCGCATACCCCTCATCCGGCGCTTCGCGCCACCTTCTCCCGCAGGGGGAGAAGGGAAGTGGCGGCTGATTCACAGAAAATGCATCATGCCCTAGCGCCCCTGCATTTTTCCGGGCCACATCCGCTCGAATACGCCATCGCGTTTGATCAGCAGGTGCATCAGCGCGCCGCCGATATGGGCGACGAGCAGCAGCGCCACCAGATAGCCGCCAAACCGGTGAATGGCCCACAAAACATTGGAAACGGTTTCATTCTTGGACAGGATGGCTGGCACTTCAAACAGGCCAAACACCGAAAGCGGCGCGCCATAAGCTGATTTGCCCGCCCAGCCCACCAGCGGCATCGCCAGCATCAGCACATACAGGAGGTGATGCGTCGCGACCGAGGCAATCCGCTCGAACCGCGTCAGTTGCGGCGCAGGCGCGGGCGGCGGACTGGCGAGGCGGTTAATGAGGCGCACCAGCGCAAACACAAAAATAATGACGCCAAACGCCTCATGATTGCCGTAAAGCTTGTCCTGCACCGGCCCGTCCGGCAAGCGCACCATCGTCAGGCCAACGCTGACGGATGCCAGGATCATCACCGCCATGATCCAGTGCAGCCATTTGGCCGCAGCTGAATAAGAAGCACGCCCGGTTTCCGCCATCGCCATCCCCTAAAAACTCAGCGCCGGTGCGCAATCCGCAAGCTGACATCGCCAATGCGCACACCCAGCTTAGAAATCACCGCTTTGTTGAGCACCGAACCGTCCGCCTGCAATTCCAGCACATCCTCAAACCTAACCGCAATCTGTGATCCGCCGCTCATCAAATTTGCGTCATAGGACAAGCGCACCAGCGGCCCATCCTGCCGCCCGTCCGCCGTGCCGATCACATCCTCGCGCGTGCCGGAATAGCTGTTGGGGCCGGTTTTGGCCAGATACCAAGTTTTTTGCGCCCGTTCGCCGTCGGCATAGGTGAAATCTTCGAACAATTTCAGCACGCGACCATTCCAGTGGCCGATCAGCACCACTTTCACCTGGCGCTCGGCCCCGGTCAGGGCATTGACGAAACGGCCCTGCGCATAGGTGCGGCCTTCAAAAAACCTCTCAAGCACCAGCGGTTTGGTGCCGGGCCCGGCCTCCAGCGCCGGCAGGGTAGCGCACCCGGCGAGTGGCAGCGCAAGGGCGAAAAAAACAAACAGCGATTTGAGCATAGGGTCACTCCTCCGGCAGGGTTACGTGGCCGTGCACCGGGCGGATCACCCCGCCGCAGATCACCTTGGATTGACAAGCAGCGCCGCCCCAGCCACACCCCGCCTTCATTTGCCGGGAGACAGCCATGCCGCACCAACATTCCGCCAGCCTCGCCGAAGCGCTGGTCCATGCCCACACCACCTGCACCTCGTTTGAGGCTGGCTTGGCGCAGGTTCCCGCCTCGCTGGCAGCGGCCATGGCGGTGCAGGCGCAGACGGTGGCGGCGTTGGGCGAGAGCGTGGGCGGCTGGAAGGTGGGTATCACTCCAGACGGGATTTCCATGGCGGCACCGATGTTTGCCGGTGCCATCGTCGCCTCCGGCCATGCCTGGCCGCTGACCGCCGCCGGGCCGATTCTGGCCGAGGTGGAAATTGCCGTGCGCCTGCGCCATGACCTGCCGCCCCGCCCCGGCAAACCCTATGTGCGGGGGGAGATCATTGCGGCCATCTCGCATGTGCTGCCGGGCATTGAATTGATCCAGAGCCGCCTGGTCACGGGCATGGCCTCGCCCTTCCCGCTCTGGCTGGCCGACCGGCTCGGCAATGCCGGCTATGTCTGCGGCCCGCAGCGCAGCGATTTTGCAGCGCTGGATCTCAGTGCCCTGCGCTGCCAATTGTCGGTGGACGGCAAGACTGTGCACGACAAGGCGGGCGGCCATCCGCAGAATGATCCTGTTACCCCCGTCCTCGCCTGGGCCAATGCCCAGAACGACAGCACCGGCGGCCTCAAAGCCGGACAGATCATCACCACCGGCAGCCTGATCGTGCCGCTGCGCTGCACGCATTCGGTGCATCTGGTGGCGGAGATTGAGGGGCTGGGCCGGGTTGAAGTGCGGATTGAGGGATAATGTTTAACTGGCACCGGAAAAGATCGCAACGGTGCCACGCTCGCTGGCAGCGTGTGGCGATGCGTTTCTGCAGGGGGTCAAGCGGCATCTTCGACCTGCCCCGCCTGCTGCAAAATCTTCTGCCCATGGCGGTAGGCCAGCAGCGAACCTCCCGCGCGCATCAGATGCTGGCCAATCCAGCGTGCTTCTGCCCCCGCAATGACCTGCGGTGCCAGCAGGCGCGACACATCCACATTGTCAAATGCGTCGAGGCGGTAGACGCACAGCGCTTCCCGGCAAAGCTGGTCGAGCAACAGTTCAGCGCCAATGTCCTGCACCATCAAACAGCCCGCTGCGATTTTTGCCGCCCCATCACCAGTATGCCGCAAGGGCGCGGCCCCGTCGAGTGCGACAGGCCGGCCGCAGCCGATCAAGGTTTTGTCGCTGGAAAATGGGCCCCGCCCGCCCGCTCCACCACGCTCTTGTGCACATCCGCCGTCAGCGCTTCAATCCGCTCGGTCAGAGTGCGGATCACTTCGGTCAGGCTGGTGTTCTGCTTCACCATGTCCATCAGCAAGGCCGCCTGCTTTTCGGCCAGGGCCTGGCGTTCCTCGCTGGCGCGGTGCAGGTCTTCGCGGTGCTCGGCATCGGCCACGGCATGGCACTTGTCCCGGTCTGCCTGGCGCGTCTGCGCCAGCAGGATCAACGGCGCCGCATAGGCGGCCTGGAGACTGAAGGCGAGATTGAGCAGGATGAACGGATAGACGTCAAATGATACCACGCCCATCGCGTTGAGGAGGATCCAGATGGCAACCACAATCGTCTGGCCGACCAGAAAGGTTGGCGTGCCAAAAAACCGCGCAAAGGCTTCGGCCTTGAGGGCGAACCAGTCATTGCCAAACACCGCCGACAAATGGGCATGGGGCACGTGAAACCGGAAGAAATGGCCGGCGTCTCTGGCAGCGGCACGGATGCCGTTGGTGGTGTTGGACATGGTATCTCCCGTATATGGCCTGGCACGAGCGCAACTGCCCTGCGGCTACAGGTGAAGGCTGGCAAATGCAAGCCATGCCCGGCTTGAAGGCTGTTGCAACCGGCGTGCCTGTGCTAGCTGTTGCGGCGTTGCGGACGGATGCGCGGCATCGCAATGCGGCCTCTGCAGCGGTCAACGGGATGGGAGTGCGATTTGATGTCCAGGGCCAGCCAGCCAGCCAGCGCCGGAAGCTTCCGGTGGGAGGACCCGTTTTTGCTGGAGGACCAGCTGGGCGCGGACGAGCGGCTGATCCGCGATACCGCGCAGGCCTATGCGCAGGGGAAACTCGCTCCCCGCATCGTCAATGCCTATCTCAACGAGCACACCGATCGCGAGATTTTTAATGAAATGGGTGCGCTGGGCCTGCTGGGCATGAATGTGGCGGAGGAATTTGGCGGCGCGGGGGCAGGCTATGTCGCCTACGGCCTCGTCTCGCGCGAGGTCGAGCGCGTCGATTCCGGCTACCGTTCGATGATGAGCGTGCAGTCCTCGCTGGTGATGTATCCCATTGAGGCCTATGGGTCGGCGGCGCAGAAGCGGAAATACCTGCCCAAACTGGCTTCCGGCGAATGGGTGGGCTGTTTCGGCCTGACTGAGCCGGATGCTGGTTCCGACCCCGGCGGCATGAAAACCCGGGCCGAAAAGGTTTCGGATGGCTACCGCCTCTCTGGCTCAAAAATGTGGATTTCCAATTCGCCCATCGCCGATGTCTTCGTCATCTGGGCCAAATCGGCTGCCCATGACGGCGCGATTCGCGGCTTTGTGCTGGAAAAGGCGATGAAAGGCCTTTCCGCCCCCAAAATCGGCGGCAAACTCTCGCTGCGCGCCTCGATCACCGGCGAGATTGTCATGGACGGGGTGATTGTGCCCGAAGAAAACCTGCTGCCCCATGCCTCCGGCCTGTCCGGCCCCTTCGGCTGCCTCAACCGCGCCCGCTACGGTATTTCCTGGGGGGTAATGGGTGCAGCGGAAGATTGCTGGTTGCGGGCCCGCAGCTATACGCTGGACCGCAAGCAGTTTGGGCGCCCGCTGGCTGCCACCCAGCTGGTGCAGAAAAAGCTGGCCGACATGCAGACCGAAATCACGCTGGGGCTGCAAGCCTCATTGCGCGTTGGCCGCTTGCTGGACGAGGGCCGCATGGCTCCCGAAATGGTCTCGCTGGTCAAGCGCAACAATTGCGGCAAGGCGCTCGATATTGCCCGCCTCGCCCGCGACATGCATGGCGGCAATGGCATCCAGATTGAATATCACGTCATGCGCCACGCGGCGAACCTGGAGACAGTCAATACCTACGAGGGCACCCATGATGTGCACGCGCTGATCCTGGGCCGGGCGCAGACCGGATTGCAGGCGTTTTTCTGAAGGGTCCCGCTGCCCCTTCCCATGCCCCGCGCCTTTCGGCTAGGGTTGCACCATGCGTATTCTCTTCCTGCACCAGAATTTTCCCGGCCAGTTCATCCATCTCGCGCTCGAATTGCAGCGGCGCGGCGAGCATGAGCTGCATGCGCTGACGGATGCGGCAAACACGCGGCCTGAATTCATCCCCACCACGCGCTACAGTTTTAATCCCGCCGAAGTCCCGGCCTCTTTCCATCTCGCCAATAATTTCGCCCATCGCGCCGCGCGCGGCGAGGCCGTGGCCAAGGCGCTGGTGGAATTGCGGGATCAGAAGGGTTTTGTGCCGGACCTGATCATCGGGCATCTGGGCTGGGGGGAAACCCTGTTTGTCAAGGATGTGTTTCCCAAAGCCCGGCAAATCGTCCATGCCGAATTCTACTATTCGTCCGAAGGCGCGGATGCGGGGTTTGATCCGGAATTCCGCAGCAAGGATGATTTCTCCTGGCGGCTCAACCTGCGCTCCAAGAACGCCGCCATCCTGCAGGCTGTGGCCGATGCCGATTTTGCCATTTCGCCAACGCTCTGGCAGGCCAGCCAGCTGCCAAAAGAATTTCGCCCCAAAACCATCATCCTGCATGAGGGCATCAATACCGACCGGGTGCGGCCCGATGCTGGTGCGCGGCTGAGCCTGCAAACAGCCAAGGTGGACATGAAGCCGGGCGATGAAATCATCACTTTCGTCAACCGGAATCTCGAACCCTATCGCGGCTACCACATTTTTTTGCGCAGCCTGCCCATCATTCTCAAGGCGCGGCCCAGGGCGCGGGTGGTGATTGTCGGCGGGCACGAGGTGAGCTATGGCGCGCCGCCGCCGCCGGGCAAAACCTGGAAGCAGATTTTTCTCGATGAGGTCAAGGCCGATTTGCCTTTGGACCGGGTACATTTTACCGGCAAGGTGCCCTATCCTGATTATCTCCGGCTGATGCAGATATCGGCCTGCCATGTCTATCTCACCTATCCCTTCGTGCTGTCCTGGTCGATGCTGGAGGCCATGAGCGCGGGGGCGCTGGTGGTGGCATCCTCGACCCGCCCGGTAACGGAGGTCATCGAGCATGGCCGCAACGGCCTGCTGTTTGATTTTTTTGACAAGGAGGCTCTGGCGGCGCAAGTGATCGAGGCGCTGGCGCTGCCCTCGTCGATGCGGGCGATGCGGGCGCGGGCGCGCGAAACCATTGTCGCCCGCTATGATCTCAAGCGCGTCTGCCTGCCCAACTGGTTGCGGTTTGTCGATGTCGCCAGCGGGATCATGCCACCGGCTGCGCCGCCCCGGCCCGCTGCGGTCGAGCTGGTTGCGCCTTGACCCTGCCGCCGCCTTGCGGCAAGCGGTGCCTGCCCCTGTTTGACGGAAATTGAACGCATGCCAGACCCCAGCCCTTCCTCCGGTTTCGCACAACGGCTGGCGGCAGCGGCCAAAGCCACTGAAGACATGCTGGACGCCTTGCTGGCCCCCGCCGCGCTGCCGGGTGAAACCCATCGCCCGCCTCGCCTGCTGGAAGCCATGCGCTACGCCACGCTGAATGGCGGCAAGCGGCTGCGCCCGTTTTTGCTGGCCGAGACGGCGGCGCTGTTTGGCGTTGGCGGCGTGCCAGTCTGGCGCGCGGCGGCGGCACTGGAAATGCTGCACTCCTATTCGCTGGTGCACGATGATTTGCCCGCCATGGACAATGACGACCTGCGGCGGGGCCTGCCCACCGTGCACCGGGCCTTTGACGAGGCAATTGCCATTCTGGCCGGCGACGGGCTGCTGACGCTGGCTTTTGACACGCTCGCCGATCCGGCGACCCATCCCCTGGGAGAGACGCGGGCGGCGCTGGTGCTGGCGCTGGCCCGCAGCGCCGGCCCCGGCGGCATGGTCGGCGGGCAGGCGCTGGACCTGGCCGCCGAACAGAGTGTGCAGCCCCTCGGAATGGCGGAAATCAGCCGCATGCAGGCGATGAAAACCGGTGCGCTCATCGCCTTTGCCGTCGAGGCCGGGAGCCTGCTTGGGCAGGCCGAACCGCCGGTGGCGCGGGCGCTGGCCGGTTACGCCCGCGCGCTGGGTGCGGCTTTCCAGATTGCCGATGACATTCTGGATGCCGAGGGCGACAGTGCCAAGCTTGGCAAGCGCGCCAATAAGGATGCGGGCCGCAACAAAGCCACGCTGGTGCAATTACTCGGGCTGGCCGCCGCCAAACAGCACCGGGATGCGCTGGTGGCGCAGGCAATTGACGCGCTGGGGCTGACGGGCTTGGGCACCGGCACCGCCATCCTGCGCCAGACGGCGATTTTTGTAGCCAACCGTGAAATTTAGGGACTTGACCATGCCAGCACCCCTTGCCAGACCGCGCCGCCGGTGGACCCGGCCCCTGCGGATATTGCAGTCGCGGCCGCGGCTGCTGTTCTGCGTCATCGGCGGTCTCCTGGCCCTGCTGTTGCTGCCACGGGGCTGGCCAGCGGAGACGCGGCTGCTGGTGGCGTGGAATTTGGCGGTGTGGGGCTATGTCGGGCTGGTCTGGCATATGATGGCGGGGGCTACTGCCCTCAACATCCGCCAGCGGGCCCGGGTCCAGGACGAGGGACAGCTGGCGATTCTGGTGTTCTCCACCCTCGCCGCCATGGTGTCGCTGGGGGCCATTGTGCTGCAACTGGGGGCCGTCAAGGAGCTGACAGGCCTGCCCAAAACCCTCGGCATCCTGCTTTCGGCCCTGACCATCCTCAGCGCCTTTGCTTTCATCCACATCATGTTCACGCTGCATTACGCCCATGATTATTATGCCGAATGGCGGGCGGAGCCGGACAAGCCCGCCACGGAGCGCGGTGGCCTCAGCTTTCCCGGAACCACCCATCCGGACTATGTCGATTTTCTGTATTTCGCCTTCATCATTGGTGTGGCGGCCCAGACCGCCGACGTCGCCACCACCTCCCGCCACATGCGCGCGGTAGCGCTGGTGCACGGCATCGTCTCGTTCTTTTTCAACACCACGGTTCTGGCGCTGACCATCAACATCGCCGCCGGGCTGATCTAGGGACCGCCCGGACCGCGCACTTTCAGTGCGCCCCGTTCCGCCGCTCAAATTGTCCATGGTCCGGCAACATCCGCCGCCGCGCAAGAGCGCACAGGAAGCGCGCGGTCCGGGCAGATGATTTTATTGAAGGGGTCAATCCGCTGTGGAGCGCTTGACATAGACCATGAACAGGAAAAACGACAGGGCACCGGTAATGGCGGCCAAGCCGGTTTTGGCAAAATAGACATCAAACATGTGCAGTTTGTAGGAATTGAATGCGAATACCGTGTCAAAATAGCGGAAATACAGATATAATACAGAAATGCCCAGTGCCGCCCCGAAGGTCAGGATCACGCCATTGCCCGCAGGGCCATAGCCATGGGTGGTGGCCAGATAATCACTGGCATAGCCTACCGCGACCAGCAGCACCGCCAGAAATGCGATGCCGAAGGTCAGTTCCTGCGGCGACATCTGGCTAAAGTTGAAAATCTCGAACATTCAGTCCACCTGTTAAATTTCCCGGCATTATCGAACAGCCGCCAGCATATTCTCCGGCGAATGGCTCTGCCAAAACCCATCCAGACGCCTTGCGCCCCTATCGCCGCATATAGGGGCTTGCCGACGCCAGCCCGGCCATCATCGTGGTGCCGGTCAAACTGCCGCCACTTGCATTGCGCAGGGCTTGCACGGCGGCTGCCAGCCTTGGACCTCCGTCGATCGTCTGGAACACGGCTTCCGGTGCTGTGCTGTTGAGGGCATTGCGCAAGGCGGTGACTTCGGCGGGGGTGCCGCCAATGTCCAGCGCCAGCATGAATGCCGCCACCGCGGCCGCTTCTGGCGCAGGCGCGCGGGCGAGCCGGTAGAGATTGACCAGCCGCTTGACTGAACGGGCCGAACGCCCGGCCAGCGGGGCGAGATCGGTGAGCAATTTGGCCTCCGTCACTGTCATCGGCCGGTCAAGCATGGAGCGGGCGGGGTCCACATTGGGCGGCAGAGTGGGCCTTGCCTGCCCGGTATGGCCCAGCAGATTCAGCACCAGCGCCGAGGATTGCGCCCCGTTCAGCCCGTTGCGGCCAACCTGCACCGGCACCTGCACCAGCTTGTCCAGCCGTGCCACGGCATCGGGCCAGACATTGGCCACATGCTTGGGATCAAATGCGAAAATAACGGCGCATTTCTGCCCGCCCAAAACCCGCGCCGCTGCTTCCATGATCTCGCCTGCGCGGGCAGAAGCCACGCCGTCGAGATTGTCAATCGCCACAATCATCCGCTTGGGGCCATTCGCCGGTCCGGCAGCGGGCGGCAGCTTTTGCAGCGCTTCGAGATGCGCAAGAAAGGTCAGCCCGGGCGCAGCTTCCGCCGGGGCCATGCTGGCCAGCAAACCGGCGCTGTGTCCCGGCCCAGGATCGCTGGCCGCAGCGCGCTGCGCCGCCGTCGCCGCATTGCGGTCCAGCCGCTGGATGTCCTGGGCGAGCGTCTCGATACGCCGCCCTTGCTGTGCCAGCAAAGTGTCCAGCGCGCCACGCTTGGCCTCGACATCGGTTTGCAGCAGCGCCAGCCCGTGCACCAGAGGCCGCGTGAACCGCCAGGCCCGCAAAAAATTCCGCAGCAACAACAGGCCCGCCATTGCAAAGCAAGCCAGGCGGGCATAGCCAATCCAGTTTTCGTGCAGCGCCAGCCAGCTGGCCAGCGGCGCAAAATTTGGCCCCCAGCCGAGCAGGCTGTCCATCCAGCTGGTTTTGGTGGCCTGCAGCACGACAAAGCCAACACCCAGCACGGCAAACAGAATGGCCCAAACCAGCAACCTGCTTTGCCCCCTGAAACCCCGCAAGGCGTGAAAAAACGACGACAGGCCGGGCATGGACCCGCCGCTTTCGTGCAAATCGCGCACCAGATCACGGTAATTGGCCTGCGGTTCGCCGCGCGTGAAACCAAAGCCGCGCAGGCGCGCCTCAATCGTCTGGCGTTTGGCGCGCATGTAGGAATCCAGCGGCGAACCGGCGGGATCATTCAGCAGGCTTTCGGCCAGCCGGGCCGAACGGGCGCGCATGTCGGCCAGCGTCCGGGTTTCCGCGTCCAGCTGCAAACGGCTGGAGGCCAGCTTTTCCTGCGCCGCTTCGGCGGCGGCATGGGGATCGTCGCCCGTCTCCAGCGCCTGCCGGGCGAGATCGGCAAACCCCTGGTTGCCAGATTTGACCAGGCTGTGGCAGATTGCAAGGCCAAGCGCATTGCCCGGCTCCCCCGCCAGTTCCGCCGCGTTGACTGGCACCAGAAGCAGCGGTGCGAGGCTGGCCGCTGTGCCGATACCGGCGGCGACCGAGCGGGCCTGCACCATCTCAAGCAAGCGCGCGAGGGCAAAGCTTTTGCCAGCACCCGCAGTGCCGAGCAGGGCAGCGCTGACCGGCATGGGTGTAGCCGGATGGGCCAGCAATTCGGCCAGCGGCTGGACAAGGCTGGCATGATCCAGCAAGTCGGTGCCACCCGGCAGGTCGGTGCTGAAAATGACGGCTGACGCGGGCAGGGCAATGATGCCCGGCACCGGCGGGGGGCTTGAAGGCGGCCAAGCTTCCACCGCGCGCGGCAGGCCAGGCAAAGCCCCCTGTGGCAACACGCCAAATTCCCCCCGCGCCGAACTGCCCGTGCCCATGCTGCCAAACAAATTCTCTGCCAAAATCACTCTCCCTGCCTTGCCTTGCAGCGGGGCAAAAGCCCATATCTGCGCTTGTCACTGAAAACCCGGCCTGCTACCCCTGTGCCCGCACGCATGGGGCTGAAATCTCGCCCGTGTGACGCAAATTTGCGACCAGGACACAAGCGAAAATGGCTTCCTATCAATATGTTTACCACATGCAAGGCCTTAACAAAACCTGGCCGGGCGGCAAGAAGGTTTTGGACAATGTTCACCTGTCTTTCTACCCCACCGCCAAAATTGGCGTGCTGGGCGTCAATGGCTCGGGCAAATCAACCTTGCTGAAAATTATGGCGGGATTGGACACGGAATTCACCGGGGAAGGCTTTGTGGCCGAAGGCGCGCGCGTCGGCTACCTGCCGCAGGAGCCGCAGCTCGACGAGACCCGTTCGGTGCGCGAGAATGTGATGCTGGGCGTGGCGGGCAAGACCAGCATTCTGGAGCGCTACAACGATCTGGCCATGAATTATTCCGACGAAACCGCCGATGAAATGTCGCGCCTGCAGGACGAGATCGAGGCGCAGAACCTCTGGGACCTTGACGCCCAGATTGACCAGGCGATGGAAGCGCTTGGCTGCCCCGATGACAGCGCTGATGTGACGACACTTTCGGGTGGCGAGCGCCGCCGCGTGGCCCTGTGCCGCCTGCTGCTCGAAAAGCCGGAAATGTTGTTGCTGGACGAGCCGACCAACCATCTCGATGCCGAGACGGTGAACTGGCTGGAAGGGCATTTGCGCAGCTATCCCGGTGCCATTCTCATTGTTACCCATGACCGCTACTTCCTCGACAATGTCACGGGCTGGATCCTCGAACTCGACCGCGGCCGCGGGATTCCCTATGAGGGCAATTATTCAAGCTGGCTCAAGCAGAAGCAGAAGCGTCTGGCCCAGGAAGGCCGCGAAGAAGAATCGCGCCTGCGCCAGCTGGAAGAGGAAAGCGCCTGGATCGCCGCCAGCCCCAAGGCGCGGCAGGCCAAGTCCAAGGCCCGTATCCAGCGCTATGAAGACCTTGTGGCCAAGCAGAACGACAAGGCGCCGGGCGCATCACAAATGGTCATTCCCGTGGCCGAGCGCCTCGGCCAGAACGTGGTTGATTTTGGCGATCTGTCAAAGGGTTATGGCGACCGCCTGCTGGTGGACAACCTCTCCTTCCGCCTGCCCCCCGGCGGCATTGTCGGCGTCATTGGCCCCAACGGCGCGGGCAAAACCACGCTGTTCCGGATGATCACCGGGCAGGAACAGCCCGACAGCGGCACGATCAAGATCGGCGAGAGCGTCAAGCTCGGCTATGTCGACCAGTCCCGCGATTCGCTGGATGACAAGAAGACGGTTTGGGAAGAAATCTCGGGCGGCTATGACCTGATCCAGCTGGGCAAGCGCGAGGTCAATTCGCGTGGCTACTGCTCCACCTTCAATTTTAAAGGCGGCGACCAGCAGAAAAGGGTCGGAATGCTCTCGGGCGGCGAGCGCAACCGCGTGCATCTGGCCGACAAAGTGCCCACGTCTGCCATCACGCAACTGGCACAGGCCCGTGCCGCATCGCCGGTGCTTGACAAAATGGTCATGCATGCCGCCCGAGAGCTGCCACGGGTACTTGCCCTCGAAGCCCGTCAGGCCGACGCGCTCCAGCTGTTCGAGCGCGATCGCTCGTGCCTTCGCCTTG
>JAYVYA010000298.1:0-5771 GCA_043784745.1 Hyphomicrobiales bacterium | reverse complement strand
GCCGTCCATCCCCAGGATTTGGACTGCGTGGTCGAGCCGGGTGTCACCCGCAAGCAACTCAACCTGCATTTGCGCGACCAGGGCCTGTTTTTTGCGATTGATCCGGGTGCCGATGCCTCGATCGGCGGCATGGTTTCCACCCGCGCGTCCGGCACCAATGCGGTGCGCTATGGCACGATGCGCGACAATGTGATGGCGCTCCGGGTGGTGACGGCGGATGGGCAGGTGGTCAAGACCGGCACGCGCGCCCGCAAAAGCGCAGCCGGGCTGGACCTGACGCGGCTGTTTACCGGGGCGGAGGGCACGCTGGGCATCGTGTCGCAGATCACGCTGAAGCTTTATGGCATTCCCGAAGCGATTGCGGCGGGCGTTTGCCCTTTCCCCTCGGTGCGGGCGGCTTGCGATGCGGCGATTGCCACCATCCAGTCCGGCCTGCCGGTGGCGCGGATCGAGCTGATGGATGAAGTGCAGGTGAAAGCCTGCAACCAGTATTCGAAACTTGCCCTGCCGCAAAGCCCGCTGCTGTTTCTCGAATTTCATGGCACGGACGCCAGTGTGGCCGAACAATCGGCCCGCTTTGCCGAGATTGCTGCCGAGTTTGGCGGCGGCCCGTTTGAATGGGCAACCAAAGCCGAGGACCGGACCAGGCTGTGGCAGGCCCGGCATGATGTCTATTGGGCCGCGCTGTCGTTGCGGCCCGGTGCCAAATCGGTTTCGACCGATGTCTGCGTGCCAATTTCGCGGCTGGCCGATTGCGTGGAGGAAACCCAGAAGGACATTATCGCCAGCGGGCTGATTGCCCCGATTGTTGGCCATGTCGGCGATGGCAATTTCCATCTGAGCGTGCTGATTGATTCGGAGGCGGAGGCCGAGGTCGCGGCGATGGAGGCGCTGCTCGACCGGCTGGTGGCGCGTGCCCTGGCCATGGACGGGACTTGCACGGGCGAGCATGGCGTGGGCCAGAAGAAAATGAAATACATGGCCAGGGAGCATTCACCGCAAGCCCTGGGGGTGATGCGCGCCATCAAGCAGATGATGGACCCCAGGGGCATCATGAACCCGGGGAAAATGCTGCCGGAGGTGGATTGAAGCCAACGCGGAAATACCAGCATTTCCCGGTCGCCCTTGAATCCGGCATTGTCGCGTCAGGCAAATCAGCCCGTGATTCCCTCGTGCCGTCACCCTCCTGCCATGTTATTGCATAGACTTGGTACATGGCGGCCCCGCCATCAGCAGACGGAACGACATTGCGCGAAAGCCTGACGGTACTGGCCGGACTTGTGATCCTTGTGCTGATGACAGCGCTGGTGGGGCCGTATTTTGTCGATTGGTCGGCGCAGCGCCCCGCCATTGAGGCGCGTCTGAGTGCCGTGCTCGGACAATCCGTGACAATCAGCGGGGCGGTTGATATCAAGCTGCTGCCCAGCCCCCGGCTGGAATTGCACCAGGTATCGGTGGCGGGCGTGGCCGGACAGCCGGGCTTTTCCGCCGAAGCGGTGCGGCTGGAACTGGCCCCGATGCCGCTGCTGCGCGGCGAACTGAATTTCATCGAGGCTGATTTTGACCAGCCCCGGCTGCTGGTGACAATCACACGCGAGGGCGATATCCGCTTGCCATTGGCGGAGGGGCAGCTGGGGCCGGACACGAAATTTGAGCGCATCAGCCTGCACCGCGCGTCGATTTTTGTGGAGGATGTGGTCTCTGGCCGCAAGCTGGCGCTGGATTCGCTGGACCTGGAGGCCGATGCCACCTCGCTCAACGGCCCGTTCAAGGGAAACGGGCAGGTAATTCTGGCCGGGGAAGCCGTGCCTTTCCGGTTTTCCACCGGTGTGATTGAAGAAGACAAGCTCCGCCTGCGGCTGGCCCTGGAGCGGGCCGGAGCCTTGCCGCAGGCGGAGTTTGACGGCTTTGCCAGCCTCCCGGCCGGACCCGACGGGGTCCGCCGCCCCCAGTTTGAGGGCAGCGCCAGCCTCTCGGGCAGCCTCGGGGCGGGCGGTTTGCCCTGGCATGTATCCGGGCCCATCGTCGTGGACCGGACACATGCCAAATCACACGCGCTTGAATTTCGCGCCGGGGAGGAAGCGGCGGCGCTCTCGGCTTCGGGCACCGGGGAATGGCAATTTGGGGCCAGGCCTTCGGTTGAACTCGTGCTGGTGGCCCGCCAGCTGGACCTCGACCGGTTGGGCGCGGGCGGCACGGGTGCCGGCGGAATCATGGGCGAGTGGCGTGCCCGCTTGGCTGATCCCGACCTGTTTGCGCGCCTGCCCCTGGCGGCCAGCGTTGATTTCACCACACCGGTGCTGACCCTGGGCGGGCAAGTCTTGCCAGATTTCGCGTTGAAACTGGCGACTTCCAGCAATCGCGCGGCTGAATTGCGCCTGACGGCCAATGCACCGGGGCGCACCAGCCTGGCGCTGGAGGGCAGTGTGGAGCCAGGTGCTGCCACGGGCTTCAAGGGGCAGGTGCAGGCCTCGACCAAAGAGGCTGCCCGGCTGGCCGAATGGCTGGACGGGCTGGTGCCGGAACTGGCTGACGGGTTGCGGGCATTGCCGTTCCGGCGGTTCAATCTCGAAGGGCTGGCGCAAGTGTCCGGGGTGCAGTTTTCCGGCGGCGACCTTGTATTGCAACTGGACCGCTCGACGCTGCGCGGTGCCCTGGCCCTGACCCGGGCGGTCGGGGCGGAGCGCGGGCGGCTGTTTGCCGATCTGACCTCGCAAGCGCTGGACCTTGATGAACTGCCCGGCTTCACCCAGGCGCTGGCCGGCAGCGGCAGCCTCGATCTGGCAGTGACCTTGGATGCGCGCGCGGTGAAGATTGCCCGGTTCGGCGATGGCACGGTCGATTCCGGGCGCATCCGCAGCAAGTTTTCCCGCGTGGGTGCCAGCCTGACGCTTGACCAATTGCTGGTTGAAAATCTCGGCGGTGCCGGACTCATGGCCAAAGGCAAGTGGGATGGCACCGCCGGACGCATCGATGCCAGCCTGGATGCGGCGCGGCTGGTGGACCTGACCGACCTGCTGCGCCGCGTCGCCCCCGGCCCGGTGACAGAAGCGCTGGCGATGCGGGCTGTCGCGCTGTCGCCCGCCCGGATTATCTTTGCGGCGGACGTTCGGGGGACACCGGATGGCGCACTGGCGCTGGCAGGGCTGAATCTGGACGGAAGCCTGAATGCGACGAAAATCAGCGCCATGCTGCGGCCGGGCGCGGTCGATGCCAGCCTGATTGCCGGAAACCTGGTTCTGGATGCGCCGGAGACCGCGCCGCTGCTGCGCCAGTTGGGCCTTGATGCGGTGATTTTGAACGGGGCCGGGCGCGGGGCCCTCAAAATTGATGTGGCCGGGCAGGCTGCAAGCCCGCTGGATGTCATGCTGGAGGCCAGTCTGGCCGGCACGCGCCTGACCGCCAGCGGCAAGCTGGAGGCGGACATTGCCGGGTTTGCCGGAACCTTCCGGGCGGACAGTGCCAATGCTGCGCCGCTGGCCCGGATTTTGGGCACCAGCCTGCCCGATGGCGGGGCGAGCCTGCCATTGGCGCTGGTGGGGGACGCCCGTGGTGCCTGGGGCCGCTGGCATGTGCCGCGCCTGTCCGGCGGTTTCGCCGGGAGCAATTTCGACGGGGCGCTGGAACTGGAGCGCACGCCGGTTCGCCCCGGAAGCAGGACTGACCGGACCCGGATCAGCGGGTCCCTGCAAATCGACAGACTGTCGCTGGCAGGGCTGGCCTCGCTGGCTTTGGGGCCCTTGCCCGCGCCCGTCGCGGGGGCGGTATGGCCGGATGCGATATTTGGCGCGGGGCTGGCGCAAGCCCCCGCAGTCTCCCTGGCGCTGGGCATTGCCAGCCTTGACCTTGGCAGGGGATGGACCGGACAGGAGGCAAAACTGCACCTGGATATTGGGCCGGGTATCGTGGAACTCGGCAAGCTGTCGATGAAACTGGCGGGCGGCATGGTTTCCGGCACGGTCGCCTTGCGGCGGGACGGGGCGAATGCCGCCGTCTCGGGCAAGCTGGGGATCGACAGGATGCCGGTGCGCCAGCCAAGCCTGGAGGGTTTGGCCAGCGGCGACATCGAGTTTACCTCGACAGGTGGCAGCCTGGCGGCGCTGGCGGCGGGCATGGCCGGCAATGGACGGCTGAATCTGGCCGCCGCGCGGGTGCCGCTGGCGGACAAAGCGACGCTGGCACGGGTGCTTGGCCTCGCCGACAAGAGCCAGCTGACGTTTGAACCGGATGAGCTGAAACGGACACTGTTGCGCGAACTGGACAAGGGACCGGCAGAGCTGGGCGATCAGGGGTTTGATCTGGCCATGGCGGCGGGCACTTTGCGGCTGGTGCCCCTTACCGGGGATGGCGCGCTGAAGCTGGCGCTGGACCTGCGCACTCTCGCCCTCGACCAGCGGCTGGTATTGACCGAAGCAACGATGCCGCCGGAATGGACGGGCGTTCTCCCCAAAATCGAGGTCACGTTCAAGGGGGCAGCGGGTGCTGTTGTCCGGGATGTTGAGGCTGGCAATTTCGTCAACGACATCACTGCGCGGCAAATTGCCCGCGACAGTGCGCGGATTGCGGCGCTGGAGGCCGACATCCGCGAGCGCGCCTCCTTCAACCGCCGCTCCAGGGCGCTGAAGCAAATGCGCCAGAACGAGTTTGATTTGCAACGCTATCTGGAAGCCGAAGCGCGGCGCGCGGCAGACGAGGAGGCAAGGCGGGTGGCGGAAGCCAGGCGGCTCGCCGATGAGGAGGCCAGGCGGCTGGCAGCCGAAGCCCTGAAGGCAGAACGCGACCGCAAGGCGGCGGAAGAAGCCGCCCGCCGCGCTGCGACATCGCCGCCCGCCCCGGCGGGCGTGCCGCTCAACATCGTGCCGCTGCAGCCCGAGGCCGGTGCCGTGCCACTGCGCTTGCCGGGCGCTGCGCCAGAAACAGTGCCTGGCGGGTTTTATTGAAGCACAGCCCGGACCGCGCACTTCCAGTGCGCCCTTTGGGCATCTTCAATGGCACCACGCTTGGCGCGAGCCACCGCCGCGCCAGCGCACTGGAAGTGCGCGGTCCAGCTTTCGCCGCCCTGACTTTCACTTGAATGCGAACGGCTTTAGCCAGATTGTTGAGCGGATATGCGGGCCTCCAGCACGCAAACGCGAATAGCGGAGGACAGGTTGGCTTCCCCCCGTCCGGCGTCAATCTGCGCCACCAGAGCGGCAAGGCTGAGGTTGCGCTTCACGGCCAGCGCCTTCAGTGCCTGCCAGAAAGCCGATTCGAGGGAAATGCTGGTGCGGTGGCCGGAAATGACGATGGAATGTTTGACGATGGAGCCGGGGGCGGTCATTTCAGTCTTCACCCGGCGACGTCAGCCGGTGGCCGTCGAGCTTGCGGGCGGCGCGGTCCCGCTGCCCGTCCGCCTGATCCCTGGCGCGTTTGGTCAGGCCAAATTTGGTCCGGTTGGCAGCGGCGGCAATCTGCGCCCCGGCGCGGGCTTTGGCCTTGCGGGCACGGCGGAGGTTGATGATATCAGCCACGACAAGCCCTCAGGGTTTGCGGCGGAAGGCGTCTATGGAAACGACCTTGCCTTCGTTTTCGTCAGCTTTCGGCGCATCGGCCTTTTTGGCAGGCTCCGCGATTTTCAGCTTGCTTTCGGCAGTTTTGGGTTCTGGCTCGGCTTTGGCTCGTCTAGGGATCGTCACCATTTTCGTTGCCGGCTTGATCTCGCCCGGCTCGGAGCCGGCACCGCGCGGCATGGCGCGCAGCCCTTCGGGGCCGGTGTTTTTCACCGGCACTAA